>NZ_MWIG01000620.1:0-6943 GCF_002156145.1 Streptomyces sp. NRRL B-24572
ATCCAGAACGGCTTCTCCCAGCTGTTCCCCGCCCAGGCCATGGCCGCGTGGGTCACGGACAGCCCCAACCCCACCACCGGCCGAAGCACTCCGCTGCGCTTCCGCTTCCACGTCGCCATGGCCGGAGCGCTGGGGATCGGAGGGGACCTGACGTCCTGGTCCGACGAGGAGCTGGAGGAGGCCGCCGAACTCGTCGCGTTGTACAAGCGGATCCGCCCGCTCGTCCAGCGAGGACACCAGCACCGCGTCGGCCCGGGCGGCCCGGTGAGTGCCGTCCACTACGCCGCGCCTGACGGCGACGAACACGTCGTCCTCGTATGGCGCCCCACCACTCGCTTCGGCCGGCGCCCCGCCCTGGTCCAGCTGCCCGCCCTCGACCCGAAGGCACGCTACCTGGACGAAGACCTGAAGGTCGTGCACAGTGGCGCCGTCCTGGCCCGCCAGGGCCTCGACCCGCGTCTTCCTGCCGGCGACTACGCCAGCAACGTGGTCCGGCTCCGCCGCGTGGGCCCCTGAGTCTCGCGACCTCCGCACCTGCCCTCGACGCGCTTGGACGCCGGCGAACCGCGCGGCGTCCGCCCCCACTCGCCTGTCCGGCGTCCGTTCGCACGCCGGCCGCCCGGCTCTCGCCACCAGTCATCCTCCGCAGTCCGGAAGGACCCTCGCACCATGAAACTGCTCCGGCTCGGACCCCAGGGACACGAGCGGCCCGCACTCCTCACCGACGACGGAGAAGTGCGTGACCTGTCCGCGCTGACCCCCGACATCGACGGCGCGTTCCTCGCCTCCGACGGTGTGGACCGCGTCCGCGCCGCGCTCGCCGCCGACACGTTGCCGGCGCTCGACCCGGCGGGTCTGCGGGTCGGCGCGCCGGTCGCCCGGCCCGGGAAGGTCGTCTGCGTCGGGCTGAACTACCGCGACCACGCGGAGGAGACCGGCGCCCCCGTCCCGAAACGGCCGGTGGTGTTCATGAAGGACCCGTCGACTGTTGTCGGGCCGTACGACCAGGTGCTCATCCCGCGCGGCTCGGTGAAGACCGACTGGGAGGTGGAGCTCGCCGTCGTCATCGGCCGCGAGGCCCGCTACCTGGACTCGCCGGCCGAGGCGGCGGCGTGCGTCGCGGGATACGCGATCAGCAACGACGTCTCCGAGCGGGAGTTCCAGCTCGAATACTCCGCGCAGTGGGACCTCGGCAAGTCCTGCGAGACCTTCAACCCGCTGGGTCCGTGGCTGGTCACCACAGACGAGGCCGGCGACCCGCAGGCACTCGGCCTCCGTCTGTCGGTCAACGGCGTGGCGCGGCAGAACGGCACCACCAAGAACATGATCTTCGGCGTCGCCCACATCGTCTGGTACCTGAGCCAGTACATGGTGCTCCACCCCGGCGACGTCATCAACACCGGCACCCCGGCCGGCGTGGCCCTGGGCCTGCCCGGCGCCCCCTACCTGCGCGCGGGTGATGTGGTCGAGCTGTCCATCGACGGGCTCGGCACCCAGCGGCAGACGTTCGAGAACGCGTGAAAGGCACTCCGTTGACCGCATCCACCGCGCGGATCACCGCTGTCGACACCTACGACATCCGCTTCCCCACCTCGCGCGAGCTCGACGGCTCCGACGCGATGAACCCCGACCCCGACTACTCCGCCGCCTATCTGGTGCTGCGCACCGACGCGGGCGACGGTCTGGAGGGCCACGGCTTCGTCTTCACCATCGGACGCGGCAACGACGTGCAGGTCGCCGCGATCGACGCCCTGCGCGCACACGTCCTCGGCCGGCCGGTCGATGTGCTGTGCGCGGACCCCAGCTCGCTGCACCGCGACCTGATCGGCGACAGCCAACTGCGCTGGCTGGGCCCGGAGAAGGGCGTGATGCACATGGCCATCGGCGCCGTGACCAACGCCGTGTGGGACCTGGCCGCCAAGCGCGAGGGCAAGCCGCTGTGGCGGCTCCTCACGGACGCCGAGCCCGAGTGGCTGGTCTCCCAGGTCGACTTCCGGTACCTCACCGACGCGCTCACCCCCGCCGAGGCGCTGAACCTGCTCCGCAGGGGCAAGGAGGGCGCGGCCGCCCGGGCCGAGCGGCTGCGCGAGCGGGGTTATCCGGCGTACACCACCTCGCCGGGCTGGCTGGGCTACTCGGACGAGAAGCTCACGCGGCTCGCGAAGCAGGCGGTGGCGGACGGTTTCACGCAGATCAAGCTGAAGGTCGGCGCCGATCTGGAGGACGACATCCGCCGCTGCCGTACCGCCCGCGCGGCGGTGGGGCCTGACATCCGGGTGGCGATCGACGCCAACCAGCGCTGGAACGTGGCCGAGGCGATCGAGTGGACCCGCGCGCTGGCCGAGTTCGACCCGTACTGGATCGAGGAGCCCACCAGCCCCGACGACATCCTCGGCCACGCCGCGATCCGGGACGGTGTGCTGCCGGTCAAGGTCGCCACCGGCGAGCACGTGCAGAACCGGATCGTCTTCAAGCAGCTCCTCCAGGCCGGCGCCATCGACGTGCTCCAGCTGGACGCCGCCCGGGTCGGCGGCGTGAACGAGAACCTCGCGATCCTGCTGCTCGCCGCCAAGTTCGGCGTCCCGGTCTGCCCGCACGCCGGCGGCGTGGGCCTGTGCGAACTCGTCCAGCACCTGTCGATGTTCGACTACGTGGCCCTCTCCGGCACCACCGAGGACCGCGTGATCGAGTACGTGGACCACCTCCACCAGCACTTCCTGGACCCCGTGGTGATACGCGACGGCCACTACGCCGCGCCGCTCGCCCCCGGCTTCTCCGCCACCATGCGGGCGGAGTCCATCGCCGAGTACCGCTACCGGGACGGAACGTTCTGGGTCGCCGACCGCACCGGACAGGAGAATGCGGCATGACCGAGCTGTCAGGCCTCAGGGCCGTCGTCACCGGCGGCGCCTCCGGCATCGGACTGGCCACCGCCCGGCTGCTCGCCCAGCGCGGCGCACGGGTCGCCGTCCTGGACCTGGCGCCGGAAGGGGTCGCCGCGCCGCTCCTCGGCTTCACGGCCGACGTGTCCGACGACCTCTCCGTGTGCGCCGCCGTCCAGGAGGCCGCCGAGACCCTCGGCGGCATCGACATCCTGGTCAACAACGCGGGCATCGGCGCGGTCGGCACGGTCGAGGACAACGACGACGCACAGTGGCACCGCGTCCTGGACGTCAACGTGCTCGGCATCGTCCGCACCACCCGGGCAGCCCTCCCCCATCTGCGCCGCTCGGGCGCCGCGTCGGTGGTCAACACCTGCTCCATCGCCGCCACCGCGGGACTGCCGCAGCGCGCGCTGTACTCGGCGAGCAAGGGAGCGGTCCTCTCCCTCACCCTCGCCATGGCGGCCGACCACGTCCGCGAGGGCATCCGGGTCAACTGCGTCAACCCCGGCACCGTCGACACCCCATGGGTCGGCCGGCTCCTCGGCCAGGCGGCCGACCCGGCCGCCGAACGCGCCGCGCTCGACGCCCGCCAGCCCACCGGCCGGCTCGTCGCCGCCGACGAGGTCGCCGCCGCCATCGCCTACCTCGCCTCCCCGGCCGCGGGCAGCGTCACCGGCACCGCACTCGCGGTGGACGGCGGCATGGCCGGCCTGCGCCTGCGCCCCTCCGCAGGCTGACCCACCCCCCAGCACCCGGCCGGGCGCGGCCCCCCGACGACACCGCGCCCGGCCGGGCACCACAGCGAGAGGCACCACCCGTGCGCAGCACACCCCTCGGGACCGGCACCACCCCGGTCACCGAGCTCTCCCTGGGCGCCGCACCGCTCGGCAACCTGTTCCGCCCGGTCACCGACGAGGACGCCACCGCGACCGTCGACGCCGCCTGGACAGCGGGCATCCGGACCTTCGACACCGCCCCGCACTACGGCCTGGGCCTGTCCGAACGACGCCTCGGCGCCGCCCTGCGCGACCGGCCGCGCGAGCAGTACACCCTCTCCACCAAGGTCGGCCGGCTGCTCCGGCCGCGTGCGGAGGCGACGGGCGACGACCTGGCCGACGGTTTCGCCGTCCCGGCGACCCACGAGCGGGTGTGGGACTTCAGCGCCGACGGCGTCCGCAGGAGCCTGGAGTCCAGCCTGGAGCGGCTGGACCTGGACCGGATCGACATCGCCTACCTGCACGATCCTGACGACCACGCCGAACAGGCCCTGTCCGAGGCGTATCCCGCGCTGGAGGCGCTGCGCGCGGAAGGAGTCGTGGGCGCGATCGGCATCGGCATGAACCAGGCGGAGATGCCGGCACGCTTCGTCCGCGAGACCGACATCGATGCCGTTCTGCTGGCCGGCCGCTACAGCCTGCTCGACCAGCGCGGGCTCACGGAACTCCTGCCGGTGGCGGCCGAGCGCGGCGTGAGCGTGGTCGTCGGCGGCGTCTTCAACTCCGGGCTGCTCGCCGATCCCCGCCCCGGCGCCACCTTCGACTACGCCACCGCGCCCGACGCACTCGTGACCCGGGCTCTGGAGCTCCAGGCCGTGTGCGAGCGCCATGGGGTGCCGCTGCGCGCCGCCGCCCTGCGCTTCCCGTTCGGGCACCCCGCCGTCGCGAGCGTCCTCGTCGGATCCCGCAGCGCTGCAGAAGCCGCGGACGCTGCCCTCATGCTCCGCATCCGGGTGCCGGACGCCCTGTGGGCGGATCTCAAGGAGCTCGGCCTGCTCGCCGTGGACGTCCCGACCCCGAAGGAGGAGTACTGATGCACATCGCCCTGTTCATCACCTGCTTCAACGACACCCTCTTCCCCGGCACCGGGCGGGCCGTGGTGAGCGTCCTGGAACGACTGGGCCACACCGTCGACTTCCCGCAGGAGCAGACCTGCTGCGGGCAGATGCACTTCAACACCGGATACCGCCCCGAGGCCATGCCGCTGGTCTCGCGCTTCGCCCGGACCTTTGCCGACTACGACGCCGTGGTCGCCCCGTCCGCCTCCTGTGCCGGGATGGTCAAAGAGAACCATCCGCTCTTGGCTGAGCGACACGGAGACGCCGTCCTCCAGCGCCAGGTGGACGAACTACTGCCCCGCGTGCATGAGTTCACGAAATTCCTCACCGATGTCCTTGGCGTCACGGACGTCGGCGCCCGCTTCCCGCACCGGGTGGCCTACCACCCCACCTGCCACAGCCTGCGCGGCCTGCGTCTGGGCGACCGGCCGCAGCGCCTGCTGCGCGCGGTCAAGGACCTCGAACTCGTCGACCTGCCGGCCGCCGACTCCTGCTGCGGCTTCGGCGGCACCTTCGCGGTGAAGAACGCCGACACGTCCAACGCGATGCTCGCCGACAAGACCGCCGCCGTCCGCGTCGGCGGCGCCGAGGTGCTGTGCGCCGCCGACAACTCCTGCCTGATGCACATCGGCGGCGGACTGGCCCGCCAGGGCTCCGCCGTCCGCACCATGCACCTGGCGGAGATCCTGGCGAGCACCGAAGGAGACACGTGGTGAGCGATCTCCAGAGCCGGGGCGTGGTCTGGCTGGGCTCCCCGGCCTTCCCCGACGCCGCCCGCACCGCCCTCGCGGACGGGCAGTTGCGCGCGAACCTCAAGCGGGCCACCGGCACCATCCGCGACAAGCGGCTCGCGGTGGCCTCCGAGCTGGACGACTGGGAGGCGCTGCGCGAGACAGCGGCCGCGATCAAGCAGCGCGTCTCGCGCCACCTGCACCATTACCTGCTGGAGCTGGAGGCCTCGGTCACCGCCGCGGGCGGCACCGTCCACTGGGCGTCCGACGCGGCCGAGGCCAACCGGATCGTCACCGGCCTCGTCCGGGCCACCGGCGAGTCGGAGGTCGTGAAGGTCAAGTCGATGGCCACGCAGGAGACCGGCCTCAACGAGGCGTTGGCCGAGGCCGGCATCACCGCCTACGAGACGGACCTGGCCGAGCTGATCGTCCAGCTCGGCGACGACCGGCCCTCGCACATCCTGGTGCCCGCCATCCACAAGAACCGCACCGAGGTCCGCGACCTGTTCGCCGCGGAGATGGCCCGCTGGGGCCGCCCGGCACCGGACGGCCTCACCGACGCCCCAGCCGATCTCGCCGAGGCCGCCCGGCTGCACCTGCGGGAGAAGTTCCTCACCGCGAAGGTCGCCGTCTCCGGTGCCAACTTCGCCTGCGCCGACACCGGAACCGTCGTCGTGGTGGAGTCCGAGGGCAACGGGCGGATGTGCCTGACCCTGCCCGAGACCCTGATCACCGTCATGGGCATCGAGAAGGTGATCCCCAGCTGGCAGGACCTGGAGGTCTTCCTGCAGCTGCTGCCGCGGTCGTCGACGGGCGAGCGGATGAACCCGTACACCTCCACCTGGACCGGCACCACCGACGGCGACGGACCGCAGGCCTTCCACCTCGTCCTGCTGGACAACGGCCGCACCGACACCCTCGCCGACACCACCGGCCGCCAGGCCCTCGCGTGCATCCGCTGCTCCGCCTGCCTCAACGTCTGCCCCGTCTACGAACGCACCGGCGGCCACGCCTACGGCTCGGTCTACCCCGGCCCCATCGGCGCCGTCCTCACCCCCCAGCTCGTCGGCATCGAACACGCCGCCTCCCTGCCCTTCGCCTCCACCCTGTGCGGCGCCTGCTACGACGCCTGCCCCGTCAAGATCAACATCCCGGAGGTCCTCGCCCACCTCCGCGCCGAGGCCGTCGAAACCAAGGGAGGCACCTCCGCCGAGGCACTGGCCATGAAGGCGGCCGCCACCGTCCTCGACTCACCCCGCCTGCTGGCCGCCGCGCAACGCGCCGCCGCCCTCGGCGGCCGGGTGCTCGGGCGGGACGGCCGCATCGGCCGCCTGCCGGGCCCGCTCAGCGGCTGGTCCGACACCCGCGACACCCCGGCCCCACCCGCGGAGTCCTTCCGCGCCTGGTGGCGCAAGAACCGAAAGGAACAGCCGTGAGCAGCCGTGAGGCGGTCCTCGCCCGGATCCGCGCGGCCCTCGCCGACGTCCCGGCCG
>NZ_MWIG01000621.1:0-2111 GCF_002156145.1 Streptomyces sp. NRRL B-24572
CGGCGCCCGCGCGCAGCAGGACGTCGGTGAAGCCGCCGGTGGAGGCTCCGGCGTCCAGGGCGCGCCGGCCCTCGACCCGCAGCCCCTGCGGTACGAAGGCGGCGAAGGCCCCGGCGAGCTTGTGGCCGCCGCGCGAGACGTAGTCGGGGTCGGAGTCGTCCTGGGCGACGACGATGGCCGCGGCGGTCTCGACCTGGGTGGCGGGCTTGGTGGCGACGGTCTTGCCGACGGTCACCCGGCCCGCGGCGATCAGCTGGCTGGCGTGCTCGCGCGAGCGCGCGAGCTTGCGCCGTACCAGCTCGGCGTCGAGACGGCGGCGTGCCGGTCCTGCCACGTTCGGTTCAGCTCCTGTTGTCGTACGGACGGGGGGCGGGGGGCGTGTCGAGCGAGGTCAGCTCGGCGCGCAGTCCACGGTGTACATCCTCGTACACCTCCAGGTGTCCGTCCGCCGGGAGGTGGTCCACCTCGGCGAGACGCGCGAGGCGGGCGTCGACGGCGGGATGGCCGGTGGGCTCCAGGGCGACACCGAGCGGCGCGGGCCCGGCGGGCTCGTACGCCTCGTCCGTCTCCTCGACGGGCTCCGGCATCTCATCACTCATGCCCCGACGCTACCGCGAAGCCCTGGGGTACCGTCGACGACGATGGCGACGATCACGGAGTGCCGCGGCGCACTGGACAGACTTTCGGACAATCTCGCGCGGGCGGACGACGGCCTGCGCGGTGCGGCCGCGCTCGACCGCAGCCTGAGCTGCCACATCACCGACCTCGACACGACGTTCACGGGTCGCCTCGCGGACGGCCGGATCCGGGTCGACGGGACGGTGGAGGGCCCCCCGCGGGCCAAGGCGCAGATCCGGCTCGCGATGACCGGCGACGACCTGGTGGCGATGGTGGACGGCGGGCTGAACTTCGCGAAGGCCTGGGCCTCCGGCCGGGTCAGACTGGAGGCCGGCTTCCGCGACCTGCTGCGGCTGCGCTCGCTCCTGTGACCGGGGCGCCCTCGGGCCACGTCCACGCCGACCGCTCCCCCGCCACGGGCCACGTCCGCATCGGCCGCTCCCCCGCCACGGGTCACTTCTGCAGCGCGGGCTCCTGAGCAGCAGGCTCCTCGGCCTGCGCCGGCACGGCCGCCCGGCCGCGCGCCTTCCGCCCGGCCGGCACGACCAGCGGCGTCCCCGTCTCCGGGTCGTCGATGACCTGGCAGCGCAGCCCGAAGACCCGCTCGACCAGCTCGGCGGTCACGACCTGGGACGGCGGGCCCTCGGCGACGACCTCGCCGTCGCGGACGGCGATGAGGTGGGTCGCGTACCGGGCGGCGTGGTTGAGGTCGTGGAGGACGGCGACGAGCGTCCGCCCCTGCGTCTCGTGCAGTTCGGCGCACAGGTCGAGGAGGTCGATCTGGTGCTGGATGTCGAGGTACGTGGTGGGCTCGTCGAGCAGCAGCAGCGGGGTCTGCTGGGCGAGCGCCATGGCGATCCAGACGCGCTGGCGCTGACCGCCCGAGAGCTCGTCCACGTACCGCTCGGCGAGCTCGGCGACACCGGTGGACTCCATCGACTCCCGGACGATCCGCTCGTCCTCCGAGGACCACTGGCGCAGCAGCCCCTGGTGCGGGTAGCGGCCGCGCGCGACGAGGTCGGCGACGGTGATGCCGTCGGGGGCCACTGAGGTCTGCGGCAGCAGCCCGAGGGTCTTGGCGACCTTCTTGGCGGGCATCGTGTGGATCGACTGCCCGTCGAGCAGGACGCGGCCCTCGCTGGGCTTCAGCATCCGGGAGAGGGCGCGCAGGAGGGTGGACTTGCCGCAGGCGTTGGGCCCGACGATGACGGTGAACGAGTTGTCGGGGATCGCGACGGACAGTTCGCGGGCGATGACCCGCTGCTCGTACGCCAGGGTGACCGATTCCGCGCTCAGGCGCTGCTGCTGCCGACCGTCCATACCCGCACTCCCGCTTCTCGTCCGCGGTCGTGCCCGGTGGTGACGACCACGACCCACGCGAAGTTAGGTTAGCCTACCCAACTCCACTCCCTGCCCGGGCGCCGGTGTGCCCGATGCGGGGAAGGTGCTGGCGCTGCTCGGGGTGTGAGACGTCGGCGCCCGGGCAGGGAGTG
>NZ_MWIG01000622.1:0-2460 GCF_002156145.1 Streptomyces sp. NRRL B-24572
CGCGCGGAGTGAGGACGGGTCTGGTGCGCCTCGACCGGGAACAGGTGCCCGGCATCCTGGCGACGCTTCCGCTGGGGGGTGCACGCTGATGTCCACCACTTCTTTCGGTACGTCACCGGCCTCGGGCGCTCCTTACCCGGGTGCTTCCTCCTCGGGCGCTCCTTACCCGGGCGCTCCTTCTCCCGGCGCTTCCTCCGCCCGGCGTACGGGGCGGGTCACGCGGCCCCGGTTCGGATTCGGGCTCGTCGGACCGCGCCGCGACCGGCACTCCGTACCCCTGGAACAGCTGGAGGCGCTGGCCCTGCCGGTCGGCGACGACGGCATGGTGATCGGCGTGGACGCCGAGGGCCGCCCGGCCGTGCTCGGCATCAACCGGCCCGTCCCGTACGACGTCACGCTCATCGGCGGCCTGTGGACCGCGCAGGTGCTCGCCCTGCGGGCGGCCGCGACGGGTGCCCGGGTGGCGGTCGAGACCGGGCGCGCGCAGGCGTGGACGGCCCTCGCGCAGGCCGCGGGCGGCGGGCAGCCGTGCATCACGCTGCACGACGTGGGCCGGGTGCCGCCGCAGGGCGCCTCGGCGGGCAGTCCGGTGGTCGTGGTGCGCGACTGCGGCATGCGGCCGCCGCGCGGCCGTGTCGTGTCGGCTCCCTGGCAGTCGGTGGTGACGCTGCTGCCCTATCTGAGCCCGGTCGCGCCCCGGCTCCTGGAGAAGTCCTCCCTGGTCGGGGTCCAGCGGGTGTCCCCCGACGAGGCGGCCCAGATCGGCCGCATCATGAGCCTGCCGCAGCACGAGTACGAGGCGCTGTCCACGCTCGCCGACGGGGTGACCCTCTGGTGCACGCCGAACGACCGCCAGTTCGTGATGACGCAGGCGACGGACGCCGAGACCGGATTGTTGGGCGGCGCGCGCCGGATGGACTGAGGCGGCTGAGCGACGACGTCATGACGTGAAGTCGTTCAAGTACGTCCGTTTTTGCATCGTTTTGAACGGTGGGGGTTCTCACTCTGCGGCGCGACCGGGTCACTTGGGGCCCGGAGCGGTCCGTGGGGGCGGGCGCGGAGGGGCCGTCGGCCCTGCCCGGGGGCGGCCCGCGGCGATTAGGGTGGAAGGGCCCCGCCCACAACGGCACAAGGGTGCTCGACCACACCAGGAGGCAAAGTGAACGGCGATCGCGACGAGATCCACGGGGGTTGGAATCCGCCCGCCGACGATCAGTCCGACGCGGATCCCGCCGAGATGACGGGTGAGTTCACCATCGACTACACCCCGCCCGCCTGGTACACGCAGAACGCGTCGGGCGGTACGGGGACGGGCGGTGTCACTCCCCCGCCGCCGAGCGGAGCGCCGGTTGCCGTACCGGGCCTCCCGGCGGGCAGCGGCTTCGAGCCCAGCTGGAACATCGCGCCGCCGGCCCCGCCGGTGGCGGTGCCTCCCGTGACGCCTGCGGCTCCTGCTCCCGCGCCCGCTCCGGCGGCTCCTGCTCTCGCGCCCGCTCCGGCGGTTGAGCCGGTCGCGCCCGCCGCGCCGGCTCCCGGGCAGCCCGCCGCCGCGGTGCCGCCGGTGGGGACTCCCCCGTTCGGCGTGCCTGGTGCGCCGGTGCCCGGTGCGCCCGTGCCCGGTGGTCCGCTGCCGTCCGTCCCGGCGCCCGCGCCGGAGACGGCCGCGCCCGCGGCCTCGTACGGGGGCGGGGACGTCGAGAGCGGTGCGACCGTGCGCTTCTCCCCCGCCGCTCTTGAGCGCGAGATCGCCGAGCGCACGGCGGAGAACGCAGAGAACGCGGAGAACGCAGAGAACACGGCGGACGCGGACGACTCCGCCGACCCGTCGAGCAGCGCGGCCGCCGAGGACGGCGGTGCGGCGGGCACCGCCGAGGCCCCCTCCGCGGAAGCCGTGGAGACCGAGAGCACCGACGACGCCGTAACCGGCAAGGTGGCCGACGACGCGACGGACGCGACGGGTACGGGCGACGACGAGGCCTCCCCAGAGGCCTCCGGCGACGCCGCGAGCCCGGAGGACGCGCCGGCCTCTCCCGAGGCGGACGCGGAGCCGGAGACCGGCACCGACGCGGAGACCGGGGCGGCCGTCGCCGCCGACTCGGCCGCTCCCGGCGCCGGCCCCCTCCCCGCCGCGCACCCCGCCGCCGGAGCGCCGCAGGGCTTCGGCCCCGGCGCGGCTCCCGGTCCGTACGACGCGGCCGGGCAGCAGGCCGGTGGCGCTCCCGGACCCTTCGGCGCCCGGGTACGGCGCACCGTACGGCCCGGGGGCGGCGGCGTCCGCGCCCGGGTACGGGGCGCCGAAGGGTCCGGGAGCGCCACCGGCCTGCTGCCCGGCCGCGTCGTACGGACCGGGAGCCGCGCCGGGGCCGAAGCCCTGCGGCGCTCCGGCGGCGGGGTGCGCGGCGGGGAGGGGGCCGGCGCCGGGAGCGGCCGAGTCGGCGGCGACGGCCGCACCGGTCTCCG
>NZ_MWIG01000623.1:0-6146 GCF_002156145.1 Streptomyces sp. NRRL B-24572
AGTTCGATCGCCAGCGGCAGCCCGTCGAGCCGGCGGCAGATCTCCTCCGCCGCCTCCGGGTCATCCGCCGCGTCGAAGCCCGGGCGCGCGGCCGCGCCCCGCTCCCCGAGGAGCCGCAGCGCCATGTCCACGGGCAGCGGGCCCAGCGGCCGCACCTCCTCCCCCGGCACCCCCAGCGGCTCCCGGCTCGTCGCGAGGACGGTCACGCCCGGGCAGCGGGTGAGCAGCGCCTGCGCGAGCTCCGCCGCCTCGGCGACGACGTGCTCGCAGTTGTCGAGGACGAGGAGCATCCGGCGCCCGGCGCAGTGCTCGACCAGGGCCGCGAACCGGTCCTTCGGGTCGGCCGGGGCGACGGCAGGCGTGTGCCAGAGCTGGGTCTCGCGGGCCCCGAGCGCGGTGAGGACGGCGGCGGCGACCGTGGACTCCTCGCGTACGGAGGCGAGTTCGGCGAGATGGACGGGACCTTCGTACGTCCCGGCCGCCTCCAGGGCGAGCCGTGTCTTGCCCACGCCGCCGGGCCCGGTGAGGGTGACGAGCCGCCGCCCGTCCCAGGCGGCGAGCGCGCCCAGTTCGTCGGCCCGGCCGATGAACGAGGTCAGACGGGCGGGCAGGGCACTCGGAGGCGCGGCTGGTACGGGCCCGTCCTCCGCGAGGAGTTCGGCGTGCAGGGAGCGCAGTTCCGGCCCCGGGTCGGTGCCGAGCCGGTCCGCGAGGGCTTCGCGCACCTCCTCGTACGCCGCGAGGGCCTCGGCGGGCCGCCCGGCCGCGCGCAGGGCGCGGATCCGCAGGGCCTGGAGGGGTTCGTCGAGGGGCTGTCCTGCGGCGAGCGCGGCGAGCGGCGCGAGGACGTCGTCGGCCCGCCCGAGGGCCAGGTCGGCGGCGAGCCGGTCGCGCCGCGCCTGGGCGTGCCGCTGTTCCACCCGTACGACCAGGGGGTCGGTGTCCCGGCCGGGCAGGTCCGCGAGGGCGGGCCCGCGCCAGAGGCCCAGGGCCTCGTCGAGGAGCGCGGCCGCCCGCGCGGCGTGGCCGGCGGCGAGGGCGGCGGCGCCTTCGGCGGCGAGCCGTTCGAAGCGGTGCAGGTCGACGGCGTCCGGGTCGGCGGCGAGCCGGTAGCCGCCGGGCTCCGAGACGACGGCTTCTCGGCCCAGGGCCCGGCGCAGGCGGCCGACGAGGGCCTGGAGCGCCGCCGTACGGTCCTGGTCGTCGGCCGGGTCGCCGTCGGCCCAGACCTGGTCGATCAGCGCGCCGGGGCCCACGGCGCGGCCGCCGGCGGCGGCGAGCGCGGTGAGGAGGGCCCGGAGCCTGGCACCGCTCAGGGCGGCCTCCGTCCCGTCGTCGGTACGGAAGGCCTGGCACGGACCGAGAACGCGGTAGGACGGCTGCACCGGCCCATTCTGCCCGGCGCGGGCGGGGACATCCGCCGACCTGTCCACACGTCGGGCCGTGCCCTGCCCACGGCTCGGGGCTTGCCAACGGCTCCGACGCGGACCGGGTGCGGTCCAGGCCGGAGCGGACCGGGTGCGGTCCAGGCCAGGTCGGTCCAGGCCAGGTCGGCCCGGTCCGACCGGCACGGACCGGCCCAGCACGGACCTGCGCGGCCCGACGCGGTGCGGCCCGACGCGGCCCGACGCGGTGCGGTGCGGTGCGGCAGGGGCCGGACCGGCGCGGCGCAGCCCGCCCGCCTCCTCGTCGCGGCGAACTCGCGCCACGCCGTGGCACCGCCATGGCGTCCGCGGGGTGCGGGTTCGACAATGGGGAGGATGACCGATGACGACCGGCGTACGCGCAGTGGCGAGATCGGGCCCGCCGAGTGGCTCGCCATGAACCGGACCGGCAGCTTCGACTGGGATCTCGACACGGGCACCATCGATGTCGACGAGTCCGGGCTGCTGGTCTTCGGCGTGACCCCGGGCGCCTTCGACGGGCAGCCGGGCTCGATCGTGACGCGTCTGGCCCCCGACGAGCGGGAGAAGCTGGAGGGCGTCGTCCGGCAGGCCGTCAAGAGCGGCGCCGCCTCCTACACGGCGCACTTCCCCATCCCGCAGGCCGACGGATCACCCCACTGGACGCATGTGCAGGCGCGGATCCTGCGCTCGCCGGACGGCCGGGCCCGGCGGATCGTCGGCGTCGTGCGGGACACGACCGCCGAGGTCGCGCACTTCGCCTTCGTCCAGGAGCTGGAGAAGCGGCGCGAGGTCCAGACGAACATCGTCGAGCGGACGACGAACGCCCTGTCGCGGGCGGTGACGGTGGACGACGTGACGGCCGCCCTGACCGGTCCTGGCGGCCTCGCCCGGCTCGGCGCGGACGGTCTCGCGCTCGGCCTCGTCGAGAACGGTTCGCTCAACATCATCGCGCTCAGCGGCGAGTCCCTCGACGTGCTCAACGACTTCCGCAGCCGCCGGCTCGACCGGAAACTGCCGCTGGCCGAGGCGGTGCTGAGCGGGCGGCCCCGGTTCGTCTCCTCGTTCCCGTCGCTCGGACGGGACTTCCCCGAGCTCGCCCCGTACCTGGCGCGCCTGGAGTTCCGGGCCGCGTGCTACCTCCCCCTGGTCGCGCAGGCGCGTTCGCTCGGCGGCATGGCCCTGTTCTACCGGGGCCGCACCTCGTTCAACGCCGACGAGCGCAACCTCGCGCTCGGGCTCGCGGCGATCGTCGCGCAGTCGCTCCAGCGGGCGATCCTCTTCGACGAGGAGCGGGAGTTGGCCACCGGTCTCCAGGCGACGATGCTGCCGCGCCGGATCCCGCAGTTCGCCGGCGGCGAGATCGCCGTCCGCTACCACGCGGCGTGGAGCGGTCGGCAGGTCGGCGGCGACTGGTACGACGTGATCCCGTTGCCCCGCGGCCGGGTCGGGATCGTCGTCGGCGACGTGCAGGGCCATGACACGCACGCCGCCGCCATCATGGGGCAGTTGCGGATCGCCCTGCGCGCGTACGCCGGTGAGGGGCACGCCCCGTCGACGGTCCTCGCGCGGGCCTCCCGGTTCCTCGCCGAGCTGGACACCAATCGCTTCGCCACCTGCACGTACGCGCAGGTGGACCTGGTGAGCGGCACCCTGCGCGCCGTACGGGCCGGGCATCTCGGCCCGCTGATCCGGCACACGGACGGCCGGGTCGGGCAGCCCAAGCTGCGGGGCGGGCTCCCGCTGGGTCTGGCGACCGTGTTCGGGGACGAGGAGTTCCCGGAGACCCGGCTCGACCTCGTGCCCGGCGAGACGCTGGTGCTGTGCACGGACGGGCTCGTCGAGCAGCCCGGCGCGGACATCGAGTCCGGCCTCGCCGCGCTGTCGGGCGCGATCAGCAGCGGCCCGCCGCAGGCGGAGGCGCTCGCCGACCACCTCTCCGAGCGGCTCTGGGAGCGGTGGGGTTCCGGGGACGACGTGGCGCTCCTGGTGCTGCGGCGCAGCCCGGACCCGGGCACGCCGCGGGCGCCGCGCATCCACCAGTACATCCACCAGGCCGACCCGCAGGGCCTCTCGGACGCCCGCGCGGCCGTCGGGCAGGCGCTGCGCGACTGGGGCATGCCGGAACTCGTCGACGACGCCGAGCTGTTGACGGGCGAACTCCTCGTGAACGTGCTCCTTCACACCGAGGGCGGCGCGGTGCTGACCCTGGAGGTGCTGCCGGAGCCGGTGCGGCGGGTACGGCTCTCGGTGCAGGACCGGTCGAGCGCCTGGCCCCGGCGGCGTACCCCCGGCGAGGCCGCCACCTCGGGCCGGGGGCTGCTCCTGATCGACGCGCTGGCCTCCCGGTGGGGCGTGGAGCCGCGCGGCGAGGGCAAGGCCGTGTGGTGCGAGATCGGGCCGGCGCCGGTGGCGGCCGAATCCGCCCCGGGCGGTGCCTGAGGAGGTCGCGATGGATCCCGTCGCCGCCCTGAACCGCATCGCGTTCCTCCTTGAGCGCGCCCAGGCGCCCGGTCACCGGGCGCGTGCCTTCCGTACCGCCTCCGCCGTCGTCGGCGCCCTGCCGGAGGGCGAGGCGGCCCGGCGCGCGGCCGCGGGCACCCTGGAGTCCCTGAAGGGCGTCGGCCCGAAGACGGCGGCGGTGGTGCGGGAGGCCCTGGAGGGCCGGGTGCCGGAGTACCTGGCGCGCCTGGAGGAGGAGCTGGAGGCCTCGTCGGGCACGGCGGAGGCCGACGGCCGGGGCGGCGAGGCGCTGCGGGCGGCCCTGCGCGGTGACTGCCATCTGCATTCGGACTGGTCCGACGGCGGGGCGACCATCGAGGACATGGGGCGTGCGGCGGCGGCGCTCGGGCACGAGTGGGCGGTGCTCACCGATCACTCGCCGCGGCTCACGGTGGCGCGGGGCCTGTCCCCCGGGCGCCTGCGGGAGCAGCTGGACGTGGTGGCGCGGCTCAACGAGGAGTGGGCGCCGTTCCGGCTCCTGACCGGGATCGAGTGCGACATCCTGGAGGACGGCTCGCTCGACCAGGAACCGGAGCTGCTCGCCCGCCTGGACCTGGTGGTCGGCTCGGTCCACTCGAAGCTGCGGATGGACGCCCGGGCGATGACCCGCCGCCTCGAACGGGCCGTGCGCGACCCGCTGATGGACGTGCTCGGGCACTGCACGGGGCGTCTGGTGTCGGGCGGGCGGCTGCGGCCGGAGTCCGACTTCGACGCGGAGCGCGTCTTCGCCGCCTGCGCCGAGTCGGACACGGCGGTGGAGATCAACAGCCGCCCGGAGCGCCTCGATCCGCCGCGCCGGCTGCTGCGGGCGGCGGTCGCGGCGGGCACGTACTTCGCCGTCGACACGGACGCGCACGCGCCGGGTCAGCTGGAGTGGCAGATCCTGGGCTGCGCGCGGGCCGAGGAGTGCGGGGTGCCGCCGGACCGGGTGGTCAACACCTGGTCGGCGGAACGGCTGTTGGAGTGGACGGCGGCCTGAGCGGGGGGCGGGTCGGGCGCGCTGCCGAGCCGGCGGACGGGCCGCCCGGCCGTCAGGCGCGCTGCCAGACCGTGGTCGCGTTGCAGAACTCGCGGATGCCGTGGCCGGAGAGCTCGCGGCCGTACCCCGAGCGCTTGATCCCGCCGAAGGGGAGCGCCGGGTGCGAGGCGGTCATGCCGTTGACGAAGACGCCGCCCGCCTCCAGGTCGCGGACGAAGAACGCGATGTCCTCCGGGGAGCGCGTCCACACGTTGGAACTGAGGCCGAACGGGGAGTCGTTGGCGACGGCCACGGCCTCCTCGACGTCGCGCACCGGGTAGACCGTGGCGACCGGACCGAAGGCCTCCTCGTGGTGGATCCGCATGTCCGGGGTGATGCCGGTGAGGACCGTGGGCCGGTAGTACCAGCCCGTCCGGAGCTCCGGCTCCTCCGGGCGGTGTCCGCCGCAGAGTACGGTGGCGCCCCGCGCGACGGCGTCGTCGACGAGCGCCTCCAGGTCGGTCCTGCCCTGCTCGGTGGCGAGGGGGCCGACGTCGGTGGACTCGTCGAGGGGGTCGCCGACGGTGAGGGCGTTCATGGCGGCGGTGAAGCGCTCCGAGAAGTCGTCGTACACGTCGTGGTGGACGATGAACCGCTTGGCGGCGATGCAGGACTGCCCGTTGTTCTGCACGCGCGCGGTGACGGCGGTCTTCACCGCACCGACGATGTCGGCGGAGGGCATGACGATGTACGGGTCGCTGCCGCCGAGCTCCAGGACGGTCTTCTTCACCTCGTCGCCCGCGATCGCGGCGACGGACCGGCCCGCCGGCTCGCTGCCCGTGAGGGTGGCGGCCGCCACCCGGGGGTCGCGGAGGACGCCCTCGACGTCGCGGGAGCCGATGAGGAGGGTCTGGAAGCAGCCGTCGGGATATCCGGCGCGGCGGAAGAGGTCGCCCAGGTAGAGGGCGGTCCTCGGCACGTTGGAGGCGTGTTTGAGGAGGCCGGTGTTGCCCGCCATCAGCGCGGGCGCGGCGAAGCGGATCACCTGCCAGAGCGGGAAGTTCCACGGCATGACGGCGAGGATCGGGCCGAGGGGCCGGTAGTGCACCCGGGCCACGTCCGCGCCGGAGTCCTGGACGTCGCTCTCGGCCGGGTGCTCGTCGGCGAGCAGCTCCTCGGCGTGCTTGGCGTACCAGCGCATGGCCTTGGCGCACTTGGCGGCCTCCGCGCGGGCGGCGGCGATCGGCTTGCCCATCTCGGTGGTCATGGTGCGGGCGATGTCC
>NZ_MWIG01000624.1:0-2713 GCF_002156145.1 Streptomyces sp. NRRL B-24572
GGCGGAGGCGACCCGGCGGGCCACGGGCGTGGACTTCATCGCGGTCCTGAGCCCCTCCGGGGTGCGGTACACCGACTCGGATCCGGCGCTGATCGGTCAGAAGGCGAAGGGGGACCTCTCGCGGGCGACGGTGGACGGCGAGTCGTACACGGAGCTGTTCCGGGGCGCGCCGAACGACGCCGTGCGGGCCGTGGTCCCGGTGGTGGACGGGAAGGGCCGGATCGTCGGCCTGGTCAGCAGCGGCATCGAGGTGGAGAGCATCTCGCAGTCGGTGCAGAAGCGGCTGCCGCTGCTCGTCGGCGCGGCGGGCGGCGCCCTGGCGGCGGCCGTGGGCGGGGCGGCGCTGGTGAGCCGGCGGCTGCGGCGGCAGACGCACGGGCTCGGGCCGGCGGAGATGACCCGGATGAAGGAGCACCACGAGGCGGTGCTGCACGCCGTGCGGGAAGGGGTCCTGATCGTGGGCCCCGACCACCGGCTGCTGCTCGCCAACGACGAGGCGCGCAGGCTGCTCGGCCTGACGGCGGAGGCGGAGCGGCGGCACGTCTCGGAGCTCGGTCTCGATCCCCATACGGTCGAACTCCTGGAGTCGGGGCGGGCGGCGACGGACGAGGTGCACCGGGCGGGCGACCGGCTGCTCGCGGTGAGCGTGCGGCCCACGCTGACGCACGGCTCGGAGTCCGGGTGCGTGATGACGATGCGGGACACCACCGAGCTGGCGGCCGTGACCGGCCGGGCGGCGGTGGCGCGCGGCCGGCTGCAGCTGCTGTACGAGGCGGGGGTGCGGATCGGGACGACGCTGGAGGTCGTACGGACGGCGGAGGAGCTGGCGGAGGTGGCGGTGCCCCGGTTCGCGGACTTCGCGACGGTGGAGCTGCTGGAGCCGGTGCTGCGCGGGGAGGAGCCTCCGGCGACGGCGGCCGCGGCCACGGAGATGCGGCGGACGGCGCTGAGCGGGCTGCGTCCGGACCAGCCTCTGCAGCCGGTCGGGGACACGATCCATTTCGACGTCCGGAACACCCCGATGGCGAAGGCCCTGGGCGCGGGGCACGCGGTGGTGGAACCGGAGCTGGCCGCGGCGGAGGGCTGGCGGGCGCAGGATCCGGAGGGGGCGGCGCAGGCCCTCGCGTACGGGATGCACTCGCTGCTGACGGTGCCGCTGCTCGCCCGCGGGGTGGTCCTCGGGATGGCGAACTTCTGGCGGGCGGACACCCCGGAGTCGTTCGGGGAGGAGGATCTGTCGTTCGCGGAGGAGCTGGCGGCGCGGGCGGCGGTCGCGATCGACAACGCGCGCCGGTTCACCCGGGAGCACGCGATGGCGGTGACGCTCCAGCGGAGCCTGCTGCCGAGGGTGCTGCCCGAGCAGAGCGCGGTGGAGGTGGCGTACCGCTATCTCCCGGCGAAGGCGGGGGTCGGCGGCGACTGGTTCGACGTGATCCCGCTGCCGGGGGCGCGGGTGGCGCTCGTGGTCGGGGACGTGGTCGGGCACGGGCTGCACGCGGCGGCGACGATGGGGCGGCTGCGGACGGCGGTGCACAACTTCTCGACCCTGGACGTGCCGCCGGACGAACTCCTCGGCCATCTCGACGAGCTGACGGACCGGATCGAGGACCGGGAGGCGGAGGAGGCGAGCGGCGAGGCGCGGCGGCGGGACGAGGGCATCATCGGCGCGACCTGTCTGTACGTGATCTACGACCCGGCGTCCGGTCTGTGCCAGGTGGCGAGCGCGGGGCATCCGGGTCCGGCGCTCGTGGGTCCCGACGGGCGGGTGGAGTTCCCGGAGCTGTCGCCGGGGCTGCCGCTTGGACTCGGCCTGGGCGACGTGCCGTTCGAGTCGACGGAGCTGCGGCTGTCGGAGGGCAGCAAGCTGGTCCTGTTCACGGACGGGCTCCTGGAGGACCACGGGCGGGACATCGACACGGGTCTCGGGCTGCTGCGCTCGACGCTGGCCCACCCGGACCGGAGCCCGGAGCAGACCTGCGCGGACGTGCTCGCGACGCTCCTCTCCCCGACGCAGCGGGACGACATCGCGCTGCTCGTGGCGGAGACCCGGCTGCTCGACCGGGACCGGATCGCCGAGTGGGAGGTGCCCCGGGACCCGTCGGCGGTGTCGCCGGTACGGAACGCGGCGGCGGCGAAGCTGTCGGAGTGGGGGCTCGACGGGCTCGCGTTCACGGCGGAGCTGATCCTCAGCGAGCTGATCACGAACGCGGTGCGGTACGGGGCCGACCCGGTGCGCGTACGGCTCCTGCACGACCGGACGCTGATCTGCGAGGTCTCGGACGGCAGCAGCACCTCGCCGCACCTGCGGCACGCGGCGACGACGGACGAGGGCGGGCGCGGGCTGTATCTGGTCGCCCAGTACGCGGAGCGCTGGGGCACGCGGTACGCCCGGCGCGGCAAGACGATCTGGGCGGAGCTACGGGTGGGCGCGGACGACTCGGAACCGGTGGCGATGGCGGTACCGGACCTGGACGCCTTGGAGGACCTGGCCTGGTGACGTCGTGGGCCGGCGCCCCGCCCGTTGTGGGCAGGTGTTCCTCCCCCGGACTCCGTCCGGGAGGTACCCCCTGGGCAAGGGGGTCCCCCTGCTCGGGCGAAGCCGAGAGCTCGGGGAAGGGCGGGCACAACGGACCCGCGCCCTGCCGGCGCCCGAGGCTTCCGCGCCCTGAACCCGCACCGGATGTGCGCCGCCGCCGCGGGTGCGGGTCCAGGC
>NZ_MWIG01000625.1:0-8433 GCF_002156145.1 Streptomyces sp. NRRL B-24572
CCGCACCCGCACCCGCACCCCGGGCCGGGCGGCCTCGTCGAGCTCCTCGGGGACCGCGTAGTCGAAGAACTGGTCGAGGTGGAGCGCCCCCTTGTTCACGACGACCCGCGCGACCGGCAGCTCCTTGGCCAGCGCGGCTCCCCGCCAGGTCCGCGGCTTGGCCCGCGGCACCTTCGCCCTCCGTACGGTCTCCCGGATGAGCGCGAGCTGCTCGGGCTCGTCGGACTTCTCGTTCTCGCTGCTCACAGCCCCATACCTACCAGACGCCACCGACAGCCGGGCATGGCCGAAGCCCGACACCCCCTCGGGGTACCGGGCTTCGGTCGTTTCGGCCTGGGGTTACAGGCCGGCGGCCTGGCGCAGGGCCTCCACGCGGTCCGTGCGCTCCCAGGTGAAGTCCGGCAGCTCGCGGCCGAAGTGGCCGTAGGCGGCGGTCTGGGAGTAGATCGGGCGGAGCAGGTCGAGGTCGCGGATGATCGCGGCCGGGCGGAGGTCGAAGACCTCGCCGATGGCGTTCTCGATCTTCTCGGTCTCGACGGTGTTGGTGCCGAAGGTCTCGACGAAGAGGCCGACGGGCTCGGCCTTGCCGATCGCGTAGGCGACCTGGACCTCGCAGCGCGAGGCGAGGCCCGCGGCGACGACGTTCTTGGCGACCCAGCGCATGGCGTAGGCGGCCGAGCGGTCGACCTTGGACGGGTCCTTGCCGGAGAAGGCGCCGCCACCGTGGCGGGCCATGCCGCCGTAGGTGTCGATGATGATCTTGCGACCGGTGAGGCCGGCGTCGCCCATCGGGCCGCCGATCTCGAAGCGGCCGGTCGGGTTCACGAGCAGGCGGTAGCCGTCGGTGTCGAGCTTGATGCCGTCCTCGACGAGCTGCTTCAGCACGTGCTCGACGACGAACTCGCGGATGTCGGGCGCGAGCAGCGACTCGAGGTCGATGTCCGAGGCGTGCTGCGAGGAGACGACGACCGTGTCGAGGCGGACGGCCTTGTCGCCGTCGTACTCGATGGTGACCTGGGTCTTGCCGTCGGGGCGCAGGTACGGGATGGTCCCGTTCTTGCGGACCTCGGTGAGACGGCGGGAGAGCCGGTGCGCGAGGTGGATCGGCAGCGGCATCAGCTCGGGGGTCTCGTCCGACGCGTAGCCGAACATCAGGCCCTGGTCGCCGGCGCCCTGCTTGTCGAGCTCGTCCTCGTCGCCCTCGACGCGCTTCTCGTACGCGGTGTCGACACCCTGGGCGATGTCCGGGGACTGGGATCCGATGGACACCGACACGCCGCAGGAGGCGCCGTCGAAGCCCTTCTTCGAGGAGTCGTAACCGATCTCGAGGATCTTGTTCCGGACGAGGGTCGGGATGTCCGCCCACGCCTTGGTGGTCACCTCACCCGCGACATGCACCAGGCCGGTGGTGATCAGCGTCTCGACGGCGACGCGCGAGGTGGGGTCCTCGCGCAGCAGTGCGTCGAGAATGGTGTCGCTGATCTGGTCAGCGATCTTGTCGGGGTGGCCCTCGGTGACGGACTCCGAGGTGAACAGACGACGGGACACAACGCTCCCTGGGGTTGCAGCGGCTGCTGGCTACTCGTGACGCGGACCGGCAGGGGGCTGCGCCCCGCGACGTTCCACGAACAGTCTATCGGTCGTGGTCGGGCAATGGACCAGGTGTCTCGCCTGGCGAATACCGGTGAGCGGGTGAAACCGGTCTCCGGCAAGGCAGACGTGCCCACCCGAGTGGGGCGCAAATCACTCCTGGGACGGCGTTTCACGTCTCGGGAAAATGCGATCACGCCGCCCCCGGCCCGTCCGCCGGAACGGGCGAGATGCGTCAGGTCGTGGAGCGCAGCCGCGGCAGGACCAGATCCCAGACCGTCTCGGCGAGCGCTTCCTTCGGCCCGTACGGTACGGGGGTCTCGGCGCCGTCCGACGCGAGGACGACGGCCTCGTTCTCCTCGGAGCCGAAGGTCTTGCGCTCCCCCACCTCGTTGACGACGAGCAGGTCGCAGCCCTTCCGGCGGAGCTTCGCGCGGCCGTTGGCGAGGACGTCGTCGGTCTCGGCGGCGAAGCCGACGACCACCTGGCCGGGCAGGGCGCGGTCGGCGGCCAGCTCGGCGAGGATGTCGGGGTTGCGGACGAGTTCGATCGTCGGCGCGCCGCCGTCGTCCGTCTTCTTGATCTTGCCGGGGGCGTAGGCGGCCGGACGGAAGTCGGCGACGGCGGCGGCCATCACGACCGCGTCGGCGTCGGCGGCGGCCTTGAGGACGGCCTCGCGGAGCTGGACGGCGGTGCCGACGTGGACGACGTCGACCCCGGCCGGATCGGGGATGCCGGTGTTCGCCTCGACGAGGGTGACCCGGGCGCCGCGGGCGGCGGCGGCCTTCGCGAGGGCGTAGCCCTGCTTCCCGGAGGAGCGGTTGCCGAGGTAGCGGACGGGGTCGAGGGGCTCGCGGGTGCCGCCGGCGCTGACGACCACGTGACGTCCCGCGAGATCGGGGGCGGTCACGCCGCGCGCGAGGATCCTCTTGCAGACCTCGAAGATCTCCGCCGGGTCGGGCAGTCGGCCCTTGCCGGTGTCGACGCCGGTGAGCCGGCCGACCGCGGGCTCGATGACGACGGCGCCGCGGCGGCGGAGGGTGGCCACGTTCTCCTGGGTGGCCGGGTGCTCCCACATCTCGGTGTGCATGGCGGGGGCGAAGACGACCGGACAGCGCGCGGTGAGCAGCGTGTTGGTGAGCAGGTCGTCGGCGAGGCCGTGGGCGGCCTTGGCGAGCATGTCGGCGGTGGCGGGGGCGACGACGACGAGGTCGGCGGCCTGGCCGATCCGCACGTGCGGGACCTCGTGGACGGACTCCCACACCTCGGTGGAGACGGGGTTCCCGGAGAGCGCGGACCAGGTCGCCGCGCCGACGAAGTGAAGCGCGGAGTCCGTGGGGACGACGCGCACGTCGTGGCCCGACTCGGTGAGCCTGCGGAGCAGCTCGCACGCCTTGTAGGCGGCGATGCCGCCGCTCACGCCCAGGACGACCTTCGGCTTGGACACGACTTCCACGACTCCCCGCACTCGGCTGCGTACGACTCCATGAGACACCACAGGCCCGGCGGATGTTCCGCCGGGCCTGTGGTGACAAGCATTACAAGCGCTGTGTGCTTACTGCGCGGGGCCCTCGATGGCCTCGGACGTCAGCAGACCCGCGTTGATCTCGCGCAGGGCGATCGAGAGCGGCTTCTCGTGGACGTGGGTGTCGACGAGCGGACCCACGTACTCCAGCAGGCCCTCGCCGAGCTGGGAGTAGTACGCGTTGATCTGACGCGCGCGCTTGGCCGCGTAGATCACGAGGCTGTACTTCGAGTCCGTGGCCTCGAGCAGCTCGTCGATCGGCGGGTTGATGATGCCCTCGGGCGCGGTGATGGAAGAGGACACGCTCTACCTTCCGAAGATGGAAAAAAGATCAGACAACGTGCATCAACGTTAGCAGCTCGCGTGCGACGTCCTCGACGGAGGTGTTGACGAGCGTGGTGTCGAACTCCGACTCGGCGGCCAGCTCGACCTTCGCGGCCTGCAGGCGGCGCTCGATGACCTCGGGCGACTCGGTGCCGCGGCCGGTGAGCCGGCGGACCAGCTCCTCCCAGCTCGGCGGGGCCAGGAAGACCAGCTGGGACTCCGCCATGGAGTCCTTCACCTGACGGGCGCCCTGGAGGTCGATCTCCAGGAGCACGGGCTCGCCGGAGTCCAGTCGCTCCAGGACCGCGCCGCGCGGGGTGCCGTAGCGGTTGCCCGCGAACTCGGCCCACTCGAGGAGCTCACCGTTGGCGATCAGCTTGTCGAACTCGTCGTCCGTGACGAAGAAGTAGTGGACGCCGTGCTTCTCGCCCGGGCGGGGCTTTCGCGTCGTCGCCGACACCGAGAGCCAGACCTCGGGGTGGACCTTGCGCATATGAGCGACGACCGTGCTCTTGCCGACCCCTGAGGGGCCGGAGAGCACGGTCAGCCGCGGACGTACCTCTGCTGCCATGCAGCAATTATTCCAGCTTCACCGGGGTGCCCGGGACGCGTGTCCCGGATCGGGAAGCCCCACCGGTCGCCGATCAGGCGCCGGTGCTGCCGAACTCGCGCTCCAGGGAGGCGATCTGGTTGGAACCGAGACCGCGCACCCGGCGGCTCTCGGAGATCCCGAGCCGCTCCATGATCTGCTTGGCGCGGACCTTGCCGACGCCGGGCAGGGACTCAAGGAGCGCGGAGACCTTCATCTTGCCGATGACGTCGTTCTCCTGGCCGGTCTTGATGACCTCGTGGAGGGAGGCGCCGGAGTGCTTGAGTCGATTCTTGACCTCGGCCCGCTCCCGGCGAGCCGCGGCGGCCTTTTCGAGCGCGGCTGCGCGCTGTTCAGGGGTAAGGGGCGGAAGAGCCACGCCTACGTCACCTCGGATGTCGATCTGTCGGATACGGACCGGTGAGGAACCTGGACGCCCCACACCAGTGGAGCAACGATCAACGGAGTGGCCGTTGAACGCCTGCTCTGCTCCGGAGACTAGCGGCCGAGGCCGCTCCAGTCAGCGAGAACAGCGGAAAAGTCCTGGTCAGCATCGACCGACCAGGACTTTTCCGGCATATCGACCCGGTTTTGAGCCAAGTTTTCGTCAAGGAGTGAGACGGCTCACCGTCGGACACCCCCGCCCGCTCCGACCTGCGGATTGTCCGGGAGACGGTCAGCCGGCGACGGCGGCGCGGATCTCGTCCGCGTAGCGGTGCGCCGAGTCCCGCAGGGCGGCCACGTCCGGGCCCTCGCGCAGGACCCCGCGGCTGACGTTCGGGACCACGTTGCGGACCGCGGCGCCGAAGACGGCCGGGAGGTCGGCGGGGGTCGCGCCCTGGGCGCCGATGCCGGGGGCGAGGAGCGGCCCGTTGATGTCGAGGTCGAAGGAGGACAGGTCGCCGAGGGTGGCGCCGACGACCGCGCCGAAGGAGCCCATCGGGGTCTCCCCCTCGTTCTCCTCGGCGAGGTGGGCGAGCATCGTCGCGCCGATGGTCCGGCCGTCCTCGCGGACCGCGCGCTGGACCTCCGCGCCCTCCGGATTGGAGGTGAGGGCCAGGACGAAGAGGCCGGCGCCGGACTCCCGGGCCAGGTCGACGGCCGGCTTCAGGGCGCCGTAGCCGAGGTACGGGGAGACCGTCAGGGCGTCGGAGAAGAGCGGGGAGTCCTTGCGCAGGAAGGTCTCCGCGTACGCGGCCATGGTGGAGCCGATGTCGCCGCGCTTGGCGTCCATGACGACCAGGCCGCCCGCCGCGCGCAGATCGGCGGTGGCGCGCTCCAGGACGGCGATGCCGCGCGAGCCGAAGCGCTCGAAGAAGGCGGACTGCGGCTTGAAGACGGCCACGGTCTCGGCGAGGGCCTCGACGACGGTGAAGGTGAAGCGCTCCAGACCGGCGATGTCGTCGGTCAGGCCCCAGGAGTCGAGCAGGGCGGCGTGCGGGTCGATGCCGACGCACAGGGGGCCGCGCTCGTCCATGGCGGAGCGCAGGCGGGTGCCGAAGGAGAGAGTCACTTGGTGGTGGCCTTTCGGTTGTCGGCGCCGACGGCCTCGGCGAGGGTGGCGTACGGGGAGGCCGCGAGGCGCGCGGCGAGGCCCTTGTGGATCGCGCGGGCGTAGAACGGACCCTCGTAGATGAAGGCGCTGTAGCCCTGGATGAGGGTGGCGCCGGCGAGGATGCGCTGCCAGGCGTCCTCGGCGTTCTCGATGCCGCCGACGCCGACCAGGACGAGGCGGTCGCCCACGCGCGCGTGGAGGCGGCGCAGGACGGCCAGGGAGCGCTCCTTGACGGGCGCGCCGGACAGGCCGCCGGTCTCCTTGATGAGCGCGGGGTCGGACTTCAGGCCGAGGCCCTCGCGCGCGATGGTGGTGTTGGTGGCGATGATGCCGTCGAGGCCGAGCTCCAGGGCGAGGTCGGCGACCGCGTCGACGTCCTCGTCGGCCAGGTCGGGGGCGATCTTGACGAGGAGCGGGACGCGGCGGTCGGTGACCGTGCGGTCGGCTGCCTCGCGGACGGCCGTGAGCAGCGGGCGCAGGGACTCGGTGGCCTGGAGGTTGCGAAGCCCGGGGGTGTTCGGGGAGGAGACGTTGACGACGAGGTAGTCGGCGTGCGCGGCGAGGCGCTCGGTGGACTTCACGTAGTCGGCGGCGGCCTCCGCCTCGGGGACGACCTTGGTCTTGCCGATGTTGACGCCGACGACGGTCTTGAAGACCGCCTTGCGGGCGCCCAGGCGCTCGGCGACGGCGGCGGAGCCCTCGTTGTTGAAGCCCATGCGGTTGATCAGGGCGCGGTCCGGGACGAGCCGGAAGAGGCGCTTCTTGGGGTTGCCGGGCTGGGCCTCGCCGGTGACGGTGCCGATCTCGACGTGGTCGAAGCCGAGCATCGACATGCCGTCGATGGCGACGGCGTTCTTGTCGAAGCCGGCGGCGAGCCCGAAGGGGCCGTGCATCCGCAGGCCGAGGGCCTCGGTGCGCAGCTCCTTGTACCGGGGCGCGAGGACGGCGGCGACGAAGGTGCGGAGCACCGGGATGCGGGCGGCGAGGCGGATCCAGCGGAAGGCCGTGTAGTGGGCCTGCTCGGGGTCCATCCGCTTGAAGACCAGGTTGAAGAAGAACTTGTACATGGGGTGTCGCTCCAGGTCATGACGAGGGGGACACCGCATGTCCTGCCGGTGTCCCCCTCCTCGTACGGGCTCTTAGTCGCGGGCCGCGATCAGGTGCTCCGCGTGCTCCTGGAGCGAGCGGACGCCCACGTCGCCGTGGCCCAGCGCCTCGATGCCCTGGACGGCCGCGGCGAGCGCCTGGACCGTGGTGAGGCAGGGGACGCTGCGCGCCACCGCGGCCGTACGGATCTCGTAGCCGTCGAGGCGGCCGCCGGTGCCGTACGGGGTGTTGACGATCAGGTCGACCTGGCCGTCGTGGATGAGCTGGACGATGGTCTTCTCGCCGTTGGGGCCTTCGCCCTCGCTGAGCTTGCGGACGACCGTGGCGTTGATGCCGTTGCGCTTGAGGACCTCGGCGGTGCCGGAGGTGGCGAGCAGCTCGAAGCCGTGGGCGACGAGCTCGCGGGCCGGGAAGATCATCGAGCGCTTGTCGCGGTTGGCGACCGAGATGAACGCGCGGCCCTTGGTGGGCAGCGGGCCGTAGGCGCCGGCCTGCGACTTGGCGTAGGCCGTGCCGAAGACCGCGTCGATGCCCATGACCTCGCCGGTGGAGCGCATCTCCGGGCCGAGGACGGTGTCGACGCCGCGGCCGTGCACGTCGCGGAAGCGCGACCACGGCATCACGGCCTCCTTGACGGAGATCGGCGCGTCGAGCGGCAGGGTGCCGCCGTCGCCGTTCTTCGGCAGCAGGCCCTCGGCGCGCAGCTCGGCGATGGTGGCGCCGAGCGAGATGCGGGCGGCGGCCTTCGCGAGCGGCACGGCGGTCGCCTTCGAGGTGAAGGGGACGGTCCGGGAGGCGCGCGGGTTGGCCTCCAGGACGTAGAGGATGTCGCCGGCCATGGCGAACTGGATGTTGATCAGGCCGCGGACGCCGACGCCCTTGGCGATGGCCTCGGTGGAGGCGCGCAGGCGCTTGATGTCGTAGCCGCCGAGGGTGATCGGGGGCAGGGCGCAGGCCGAGTCGCCGGAGTGGATGCCGGCCTCCTCGATGTGCTCCATGACGCCGCCGAGGTAGAGCTCCTCGCCGTCGTAGAGCGCGTCGACGTCGATCTCGATGGCGTCGTCGAGGAAGCGGTCGACCAGGACCGGCCGGGTGGGGCTGATCTCGGTGGACTCGGCGATGTACGACTCCAGGCGGGCCTCGTCGTACACGATCTCCATGCCGCGGCCGCCGAGCACGTACGAGGGGCGTACGAGGACGGGGTAGCCGATCTCGTCGGCGATGGCCTTGGCGCCGGCGAAGGTGGTCGCGGTGCCGTGCTTGGGGGCCGGGAGGCCCGCCTCGGCGAGGACGCGGCCGAAGGCGCCGCGGTCCTCGGCGGCGTGGATGGCCTCCGGGGAGGTGCCGACGACCGGCACGCCGTTGTCCTTGAGCGCCTGCGACAGGCCCAGCGGGGTCTGGCCGCCGAGCTGGACGACGACGCCGGCGACGGGGCCTGCGAGGGTCTCGGCGTGGACGATCTCCAGGACGTCCTCGAGCGTCAGCGGCTCGAAGTACAGGCGGTCGGAGGTGTCGTAGTCCGTCGAGACGGTCTCCGGGTTGCAGTTGACCATCACGGTCTCGTAGCCGGCGTCGCTCAGGGCGAAGGAGGCGTGGACGCAGGAGTAGTCGAACTCGATGCCCTGGCCGATGCGGTTCGGGCCGGAGCCCAGGATGATCACGGCGGGCTTCTCGCGCGGGGCGACCTCGCTCTCCTCGTCGTAGGACGAGTAGAAGTACGGGGTCTTGGCGGCGAACTCGGCG
>NZ_MWIG01000626.1:0-485 GCF_002156145.1 Streptomyces sp. NRRL B-24572
CGAGGCGGTGGGGCTGGTGTCGGACATGTTGTTACCTTCCTCGGATCCGCTCCGTCATGGGTGATGACGGGCCCGGAAGGGCGCTGGTAACCGATGAAGGAGTAGGACGATGGAAGCACGCCTGCAAGGTGCGGGGTGCCCCGAGCTGTTCGCGGGGATCGCTCAGCGACGCAGCTGAACAAGGTGATTCAGGCGGGGTGTAGACAAGCGCCCGCTGTCGCTGGTCCACCTGCGCGCCAGCCGNNGGGCGGCGCTCGCGCTGACCGAGGCCGCCACCCGTATCCAGGAATGGTGCTCCCGGCGTGACCGACGAGATCTGGGAACGCCGCCGCCGACCACTTCACCGGCGAGCAGACGAATGACGCCCCGACACCCGACACCCATCCAGAGCTCTTGGCTATTCCTCACGGAAGGACAACAACACAATGCTGACCAACGTCATGTACGTGACGCTCTACGTCACCGATCAGGACCGCGCGCTGAGG
>NZ_MWIG01000626.1:510-673 GCF_002156145.1 Streptomyces sp. NRRL B-24572
CCGCGGTGTGACCTTCGACCAGCCGGAGCCGGAGGACTACGGGTTCGGCATCCGCATCGAGGCGGTGGATCCGGACGGCAACCGCATCTCGCTGCGCGAGCGGCCCCGGGCAGGGCGCGGCTGATGGCTGACCGTTCGTAGGCCCGGCCATGACCCGGTGTCG
>NZ_MWIG01000627.1:0-4273 GCF_002156145.1 Streptomyces sp. NRRL B-24572
GGCGGCGCGCCGCCGCCGCGCGGTCGCCGGTCAGATCGGCCGCCGCCCGGTAGGCCTCAGGATCGGCCAGCACGGGCGCGGGGAAGGTGAAGACGGCGTCGCCTGCCTCGGGGAGTCCGCTGTTCTGCATGAGCACCACGAGGCGCAGGCCGCCGGCGTTGACGAGACGGTGGATCGTGCCGGGGGTGAACCAGGCGACGTCGCCGGGGCGCAGCGGCGTGTCGGCGAAGCCGGAAGTGGTGAGGGTCTGGACGCTGCCCTCGCCGTCGATGACGACGTACGCCTCGGAGCAGACGAGGTGCATGTGGGGCGTGCCTCCGCACAGCCCGTCGGCGGCCTCCCAGTCGTACACGGTCAACCCGGAGATCCCGACACCGCCGGGGAGCGGGGTCACCACGGGTGTTCCTCCACGTGGCGGGCCAGGCGCGCGGGGGTCCACGCGCCGTCGGCCACGACGATCCGGTAGCGGCGCGACAGGGTGTCGCCCGGGGGCAGCGGCAGTTCCTTGTCGAATGCCAGGGACGGGTTGACGGCGGGGATGGGCTCGCTGCGGACGAACCAGTGGCAGGGGGCTTCCGGATCGTCGAGGAACAGCAGCGTGGAGGAGCGGTCGACCTCGTCGTGCGTGCCGATGAAGGCCAGCCGGTCGCCCTGCCCGCCCATCGCGGGGCCGATCACCTCGCCGCCGGTGAAGTCGCGCGGGCCGCGCCAGAAGAGGCCGGAGTATCCGGCGAGTTCTCTGCCCTGTGTGCCGGGGCTCCCGAACATCAGGGGGGTGTCGAGGACGTTGGTGAGCGCGGTGGTGACCTCCAGGGTCCAGGAGTCGGTCTCGACGTCGCGTGCGGTCAGCGTGCGGCGTTCGTCGATCCAGTGCTCCCCCGCCATCGTGTGCCAGGCGAGGTCCTCGGTGATGACGGCGCGGCCGTGGTCCGTTTCGGCGGACACGGCGAGGCTTCGCATCGTGCCGAGGTTCGGCAGGTCGACGTAGCCCCGGTCGCGCAGGTAGGTGCCGCCGCCCCAGAAGTTCTGGCCCGACACCCATGACGCCGTGAACTGGATGCCCTTGTGCCAGCGGTGGTCGTGCGGCCGGTATCCGGTGACCACGTCGCCGGCGAGCGTGCGCACCGGGTGCAGGTAGGGCTTCGGTGCCTCGAAGGGGTCCATGACCGGCCGGTGCACATAGCGGAAGAGGTCGACGTCGCGGGCCCGGACGGTCAGCGAGTCCTCGTTCTCGTGGAGTTCGAACGTCATCGGAACACCTCCGGGCGTCCCCCGTGGAGTGAGCCGTAGAAGGGGTCGGCCGCGTCGATCTCTCCCCGCCGGACCGGCAGGCCGGTGATCGCGGCCTTGTACAGGGCGGTGACGAGTTCCATGGTGGCTCTGCCGAGGTCGGGCCGGGTCCCCGTCTCGTAGCCGTCCAGGAAGGCCGCGAGCTGGGCGGTGTGCGAGCTGGGCAGGTCGTCCGGCGGCTCCCACTTCTCGCGGGGCGACCTGGCGGTGAACGTCCAGTCCGCGTTGGAGTAGCCGTACAGGTGCCGCAGCTCGACCGTGGCGTCGGTGAGGTCGAAGCGCAGGTAGCTCTCCTCGCGTGGGGAGAGGACGCTGTTGACGACCGTCGCGATGGCTCCGTTCTCGAACCGGACCAGGGCCGCGGACACGTCCTCGGTCTGGACGGCGCGGTCGAGGCGGCCGGCCATCGCGCGTACCTCGGTCCAGGGGCCGAGCACGTCGAGCATGAGGTCCATCTGGTGGATGCCGTGGCCCAGCGTCGGGCCGCCGCCCTCGCTCCGCCAGGTGCCGCGCCAGGGCACTTCGTAGTAGGAGTCGTCGCGGTACCAGGCCGTGACGCACTGCGCGACCAGCGGGCGCCCCAGGGTTCCGGCCGCGATCCGGTCGCGCAGGTACCGGGCCCCCGAGCCGTACCGGTGCTGGAACACCGCGCCCGCGACGGCGGTCCCTTCGGCGGCCTGGATCCGGTCGAGCTCGGCCAGCGACAGGGCCACCGGCTTCTCGCACCACACCCACGCGCCCGACTCCAGGCAGGTCACCGCCTGTTCGGCGTGCAGGAACGGCGGCGTGCACAGGTGCACGATGTCCGGGCGCTGTTCGTCGAGCATCGTGCGCAGGTCGGTGTGGACCGCGGGGATGCCGTGCTCGGCCGCGAACGCCTCGGCGCGCGCGATGTCCACGTCGACGGCCGCCACGATCTCGGCCCGGTGCGCCTGTGCCCGGAGGGCGGGGACGTGGCAGACGCCGGCGATCCCGCCCGTTCCGACGATCGCCGTCCTGATCATCCGCCGAGCACCTTCCTGATGGCGTGGTAGGCGGGCTTGGGCCGGAGGTTCTCGTCGTAGGGCAGTGCGGCGCCCTCCTCGGGGAAGACTCCGGGGATCCACGAGTACTTGTCCGTGTAGTCCCAGATGGTGACGCCGACGCACTTCTCGACCGCCAGGCAGGCCTTGACGTAGTCGGCGTACCAGGTGGCCTGGGTGGCGAGCTTCTCGGGGGTCGCCGGGAGCTGCATCCTGATGTCGAGCTCGGTGATCGCGACGTCGACCCCGAGGTCGGCGAAGCGCTGGATGTTCTCCTGGACGCCGGCGGGGAAGCCGTACTGGAGTGCCAGGTGGCCCTGGAGGCCGAAGCCCTCCACCGGGACGCCGTCGGCCTTCAGCTGCTTGATGAGCTTGTAGTAGGCGTCGCTCTTGGCGTTGACGCCGTCGACGTTGTAGTCGTTCAGGTACAGCTTGGCGTGCGGGTCGATCTCGTGGGCCCAGCGCAGGGCGTCGGCGATGTAGCCGGGGCCGAGCGTCTTGTAGAAGAGCGTCTCGCGGTAGGTGCCGTCCTCGTTGAAGGCCTCGTTGACGACGTCCCAGTGGATCACCCGGCCCTTGAAGTGCCGGACCTCCGTCTGGATGTGGTTCTTGAGGACGGCGCGCAGTTCGTCGGCGCTCCAGCTGCGCCCGGTGAGCCAGGCGGGGAGCTGGTTGTGCCAGACGAGGGTGTGGCCGCGGACCTTCTGGTGGTGGTCCTTGGCGAAGGCCATGACCTCTTCGGCGGCGGTGAAGTCGAAGACGCCGCGCCTGGGTTCCGTGGTCTCCCACTTCATGGCGTTGCCGGGGGTGGTCTGCCCGAACTCGCTGCCGAGGAGCTTCAGATAGGCGGCGTCGGTGAACTCGGGGTTGTCTGTGGCCGAGCCGAAGTACTTGTGGTGCTTCTCGGCCAGTTCGGCGAGCGTCCTGGGGCGGGGCTCGGCGGTCGCGGGCGCGGCGGCGAGGCCGGCCGCCAGGCAGACGGCGGCGGACAGGGCGATGAGATGCCGGGACACGGGCATGGGTGACTCCTCGGGTGCGTGACGGTTCAGTCGAGGACGATCGTGGTCAGCGCGCGCGGGGCGAGCGTGGCCGTGAGGGCCGTGCCGTGCGTGGAGACGACGTCGGCCGGGGTGATCGAGCGGGTCTCGTCGGTGACGTAGGCGTCGGGGTGCCGGTCGTGTCCGCCGCGGAGAGCGAAGTCGGCGGACTTCTGGGTGGTCGCGGTGTTGAGGATCTCGATGACGCGGCTGCCGTCGGTGTTGCGGAAGGCCGTGATGCGCAGTGCCGGGTCGGCGTCGGTGACCGGCACGCGGACGGCGCCGGGGCGGATGAACCGGCTGAAGGCGGCCAGTGCCCAGTACCGCTTGGACACCCGGTAGCCGTCGCCGGGGTTGGCGAGCTGGATGAGCCCCCGGGTCGCGCCGAGGGACGCGCCGGTCCAGTAGACGTAGGCGTTGGCGTTGCCGACGGTCAGGGTGTTCTGGATGTCGGCCGCGACGGTGAGACCGTCGTAGCCGCTGCCGTCGTCCCAGTTCTCGTTCCACGTGGCGCCGTCGGGCGACCACTCCGACATCCACACGTGCTTGTCGGTCGGCTGCGGGACCGAGGTCGGACCGCTGTAGCGGTGGCCGGTGACGGTCCGCACGGCCTTGTCGGCCGCGGGGTCCGCCTCGACGGCCTCGGTGTAGGCGACCTGGCGGTCCCAGCCCGCGGCGTCGCAGCAGACCACCCCGGTCTTCAGTCCGGAGGCGCGGACGGTCGGTCCGAGCACCTTGAGGAAGTCGACGGCCTGTTGGGGCGTGAAGCGCATCGAGGCGTAGGTCGCCGTCCAGTCGGGTTCGTTGGTGAACCCGAGGTCGGTGATGTCGATGCCTTCCCGTTCGTAGAACTTGGCGTACTGGACGAGGTAGTTCGCGTACGCCTGGCGCCAGGCGTACGCGAACTACCTCGTCCAGTACGCC
>NZ_MWIG01000628.1:0-11447 GCF_002156145.1 Streptomyces sp. NRRL B-24572
TGCACCGACCGCGCCTTCCTGTTCGCGGAGGCGCTCGGCTGCGCGTCGGTGCACCGCAGGGACTCCGACAGCCGCTACCAGCGCCTGGACGGGGAGCCGGTCTTCCCCCTCCACCACGAGCTCACGGCCCTGGGCCGGCCGGCCGCCGAGGTGGCGGGGCTCGTGTCCCGCAGCAGGCTCGACCCGGCGTACGCGCACAGGCCGGTGGCCCTGGTCGGCGGCTCCTTCGTCGGCGAGATGTCCGTGGACGTCGAGGAGATCCGCAGGCTCGACCCCCTCGTGTACGAGGACGTCATCGGCCTGTCCGTACCGGACGGCTATCCGGAGATCTGGCGGAGGAACCTGATCGCCGAGTCGTTCCGGGGCGCCGGGACCGCCGCGTACACCGGTGATCTGACCACGCTCACCACCGTCAGCCCCACGCGCGTCGACATGTGCAACATCGCCCTCGCCCGCGAGGTGTACGGCCGGGTGCCGCTGCCGCCCGCCACCGACACCATCGGCAGCGACTACTTCCTCCTGCACCTGGTCCACGACGCCCGGCTGCCGGGCGTGCTGCACAACCGGCACATCGTCAACTTCCACACCGGCGAACGGCGTTCCGACAGCGGATTCCTCGCCTACCAGCTGCGGTTCGCGAAGTTCCTGCTCGCGGCCCCGCACCTCCACTCCGTGTACGCCGGGACGACGGCGGCCGGCGAGTCGCTGCTCGACACCGGGGGCGGGCTCCGCGCCGCCGCCGTCGCCGACCTCGTCCGGGAGAGCACGCTCCTCGACCCGTCGGAGAACGCCGAGCGCCTCGACGTCGTCGACCGCTCCTACCGCAAGCTCGGCGGCCGCTACGCCGAGGCGGCGGACTTCCTCGCCGCCCGCCGCGAGCGGCTGATCGACGAAGTCCGGGAGGACATGGCGGAGTTCGCCCTCCTGATCGACGTCTGGGCGGGCCTGGTCCACGAGGCCGCCGCGAAGGGCGTCGCATGACGAAGACGTACACGGTCACCGTCGCCTACGCGGGCGGCGAGGAGCGCCGGGGCCCCGTCACGATGGGCCAGGCCAACATGATCCGCTGCATGCTGCGGGACGAGCCCGAGCACATCAACATCCACGCCGTGTGGCCCGTGCCCGGGGGCACCCGGACGGAGGCGGTGATCGACGCGCTGCGTGCCCTGGTGGTGCGGCACGAGGCGCTGCGTACGACGTTCCCGCACGCGCCGGGCGAAGCTCCCCGCGAGCAGGTCGTGGCGGCGGAGGGCGAGTTCACGGTCACGGTCCTCGACCACGACGAGCACCCCCCGGAGGGATGCGCCGACTCCGTGGCCCGTCGGAACCGTGTCGAACGGTTCCACCTGAACCGGGACTTCGGCCTGCGGATCTCCCTCGTCGCCGTGGAGGGCGCGCCCTTGTCCGTCGCCCTTGCGGCGAGCCACGCCGTCACGGACATCAGCGCCCTCTCCGTCCTGGAGGAGGACTGGCGCGGCCTGCTCGCCGGCCGGACGCTCCCCGCCGTGACGGCCTTCACCCCGCTCGACCTCGCCGCCGAGGAGGCGACCCCGGGCGGGCTCCGGAAGGCCGAGGCGTCCCTGCGGCACTGGGAGCGGATCATCCGCACCGACCCCCAGGCGATGTTCGCTGAGCCGGGCGCCGTGGGCACCGAGGTCGAGGCGGAGCAGCTGACGCTCCGCTCGCTGCGGGGCGCCCGGGCGCTCGCCCTCGCGGCGGAGCGCACCGGAGGCCTGCCGTCCACGGTGCTGCTCACGGCCTGGTGCGCGCTGATCACCCACCGTGCGGGCCAGTCCTCCTGCGTCGCCGCCGTCCCGACCTCCAACCGGTTCCTGCCCCGGCTCGCCCGCTCGGTGAACACCGTGTCCCAGGACGCGCTGCTCTCCCTGGACGTGCGGGTGCCGTCCTTCGACGCGCTCCTGCGGAAGGCGTGGGGAGCGGCGCTCAACGCCTACCGGCACAGCCGGTTCGACGCGGTCCGCCTCTGGGAGGTGATCGACGCCGTCACGTACGAGCGCGGCAGCCGCTTCGCCCGCGACGTCGTCTTCAACGACGTCAGCACGCTCCCGTCCACGCCTCTCGCGGGAGACGTCGAGGGGCCCGAACTCGACGTGGTCCGGGGGCCGGTCCAGGTGCTGCCGACCCGCGTGCTGACCTTCGTCCACGAGACGGCGCCCGTGCTCCGGCTCGGGCTGTGGGTCGACCCCGCCCTGTTCACACCGGACGAGGCCGAGGGCTTCCTCACCGGTCTGGTACGGCTCCTGGAGGCGGCCGCGACCGAGGACGTGCCGCTGGCGGCGCTCACCGAGGTGACGGGCGTGAGGCCGGTCGAACGCGGTGCGGAATGGTGCCGGGTGGACGGCTCGTGGGTGTCGCCGCCCGAGGTGGCGGACGTCCTGAGCGGGGCGCTGGGAGGCGTACCCGTGCACATGGCTCCGGACGCGGACGGCCTCGTGGCCTTCCTCGCCTCCGGCGGCTCCCCGCTCACGCCGGAGCGGGCGCACGCGGCGCTGATGGACGCCCTCCCGGGCCGCCCGGGAGTGCTGGCCCCGTGCCGGTACGTGATCGTGCGGGACGCGCCGGCGGAGGCGGACCGGACCAGTGCCTGGCTCGGGCAGCGGATTCTCACGGAAGGGGCCGGCCGGGGCCGGCGCAGCTGACATGACGACGAACGACGTGACCGTAGAGCGGGAGAAGAACTCCCTCCCCAGCCCGTGGAGTTCGCCTCACTTCCGGCTGTTCTTCGCGGCCCGCAGCACCTCGCTCCTCGCCGACGGCATGCTGATGGTCTCGCTCACGACCGCCGTGCTCGGCGCGGGGTACGGGGCGGCGGGCGTGGGCTACGCGCTCGCCGCGTGGATGGCGCCGATCGTCCTGCTCGTGCTGTTCGGCGGAGTGCTCGCCGACCGGTTCACCCCGCAGGTGATGATGGTCGGCGCGGACGTGGTGCGGATGGTGGCCATGCTGGCGCTCGCGGTGCTGCTCGCCGTCGGCGACCTGCGGTTGTGGCACATGATGGCGCTGCTCGCGCTCAGCGGTGCCGCGACCGCCATGTTCCAGCCGGGTCTGGCGAGCCTGGTGCCCCGGGTCGCCGAGGACATCCAGCGGGCCAACGCGCTGCTCCGGATCTCCGAGTCGATCTGCACCCTGCTCGGCCCCGGCGTCTCCGGCCTCCTCGTGGCGTACTGGAACGTCGCCGGGTCCTTCGTGGTCATCGCGGCCGCGTACGCGTGCAGCGCGCTCGGCCTCGCGCCGCTGCGGAGGCTCTGCACGGCCCGGGACGAGAGCGACGAGCCGATCCTGCGGCGCCTCGCCACCGGATGGCACGAGTTCCGGTCCCGTTCCTGGCTGTGGGGGGTCATCGCCGTGTGGGCCGTCTACGGCCTGTTCGTCTTCGGCCCGGCCCTGCCGCTCGGCGCGGCGCTGCTCACCGAGCAGCACGGCGCGAGCGGTTACGGGTGGATCGCCTCCGCCGACGGCGCCGGCACGATCGTCGGCGGACTGCTCGGGATGCGGGTCCGCCCGCGCCGCCCGCTCGTCGCGGGCGCGTGCGCCATGTTCTTCTTCTCGCTCAACCCCCTGGCGCCCGCCCTCGGCTGGTCGTTCACCGTCACCGTGCTCACCGGTGTCGTGGCGGGCTGCGGGTTCGCGTTCTGGGGCGTCATGTGGGCGACGAGCGTGCAGTCGCACATCCCCCTGGCCGTCCTGAGCCGCGTCTCCGCCTACGACGTCGCCGGATCGATCATGGTCATCCCGCTGGGCCGTGCCCTGTCCGGCCCGGCCGCCGACGGCGTGGGCGCCGACCGCGTCCTGCTCTTCTCCTCCGCCGCCGGCCTCGTGCTGATCGCCGTCATGCTCTCCGTCCCGGCCGTCCGCGCGCTGCGCAGGGCGCCGTAGGGAAACAGCTGTGCGATTGTCGGTCGCGCGTGATAGTCACTACGTCCACGGGGCGGGTGATCACCGGCCGCCCCGTTCGCACACAGCAAGGGGTGGGGACATGGCTGGCTTCCGTGAATGGGGGCTCACGCTGGGGAAATGGGCGGGCCGGCCCGTGGCGCGGCTGGATGTGGACTCCGGGGATCCGGACGTCGGCCGCGTCCGGGAGGCCGCCGCGGCGGCGGACTGGAAGACGATCCGGGAGGTTCTGGAGGCACGCCCCGAGAGCGAGGGTCGCACGGAGCTCCTGTGGGCCGTCGGTGACACCGCGGGGGTGGAGCGGTGGATCACCGAGGTCCTCGAAGCGGAACCGGACGCGGCGCTGCCCCGGCTCGTGGCCGGAATCCGCCAGCTGAGCTGGGGGTGGGAGGCGCGGACCGGCGCCCGCGCCAAGGACGTCACGCGCGCGCAGTTCGAGCTGTTCCACTCGCGGCTGCGCACGGCCGAGAAGTGGCTGTACGAGGCGGCCGAGCGCGAACCGCTGTGGAGCTCGCCCTGGTACTGCCTCCAGACCACCGGGCGCGGCCTGGAGGTCGGCCAGGTCGTCGCGCGGCGCCGCTTCGAGGCGACCGTGCGGCGCGACCCGCAGCACCTGGAGGCGCACCAGCAGCAGTTGCAGCAGGTCTGCGACAAATGGGGCGGTTCCCATGAGGAGATGCACGCCTTCGCGCGCGCGTCCGCGTTCGGCGCCCCGGGCGGCACGCTGCTCGGCCAGCTCGTCGCCATCGCGCACATCGAGCAGTGGCTCTCCCTCGAACCGGGCGCGGACGCCGCGTACATGCGCCGTCCCGAGGTGACGGAGTCCCTGCGGGAGGCCGCCGAGCACTCCTACCGGCACCCGGACTTCGTCCGGCGGGGCGCCTGGCTCCAGGTCCTCAACACCTTCGCGATGGCCTTCTCACTGGCCGGTGACCGGGCCGCCGCCCGGGAGTGCTTCCAGGCCACCGAGGGGCGCGTCACCAAGTTCCCCTGGTACTACCTGGACGGCTCCGACCCCGCCGCGGCGTACCGCAAGCAGCGCGCGTCGGCCGGTCGCTGAGCCGGGACGCCCCGCCACCCCTCGGCCGCGCGCCGGACAGGCCCTCCGGTCCCGAGACCGCCGGCACCCGTCCGGCCCCGAGACCGCCGGCCCCCTTCGTACCGCTTCCTTCCGCTTCCCGTCCGTGCCCTTCCCGGCCCGGGCGCACCCACCGAAAGCTTCCCTCAGGTGCACCCTTCCGAGTCCGCCCACACGTTCCAGGTCGACCTGCGCGGCCTGGTCGACCTGCTCTCCCACCACCTGTACTCCAGCCCCCGCGTCTACCTGCGCGAGCTGTTGCAGAACGCCGTGGACGCCATCACCGCCCGGCAGGCGCTCACGCCCGGCGCGCCCGGCACCATCACGGTCCGCACCGGCGAGACCCTCACCGTCACGGACACCGGCGTCGGCCTGACCGAGGCCGACGTGCACCGGTTCCTCGCGACCATCGGGCGCAGCTCCAAGCGGACCGCCGACGGCGCCCTGGACGGTGCGGGCCTGGACGCCGCCCGCGGTGAGTTCATCGGCCAGTTCGGCATCGGCCTGCTCGCCTGCTTCGTCGTGGCCGACGAGATCACGGTGGTGAGCCGGTCCGCGGCCGACCCGTCGGCGCCCGCCGTCGAGTGGCGCGGCCACTCCGACGGCCGCTACACCATCCGGACCCTGCCGGCCTCGGCCGTGCCCGAGCCGGGCACCACCGTCCGGCTCACCCCGCGCGCCGACAACGCCGAGTGGACGAGCCCGGAGCAGGTCGTGTCCCTGGCCCGCCACTACGGCGGTCTGCTGCGGCACGAGGTCACCGTCGTCGGCCCCCGGGGCGAGACCCACCGGGTGAACGAGGCGCCGCCGTGGGAGCGGGAGCACCGTTCCCCGCTGGCGCGCCGCGAGGCCCTCACCGCGTACTGCAAGGACCTCTTCGGCTTCGCGCCGCTCGACAGCGTCGAGCTGGACCTGCCGGCGGCCGGTCTGCGCGGTGTCGCGTACGTGCTGCCGACGGCCGTCAGCCCGGCGCAGCGGGCGGGGCACCGGGTGCACCTCAAGGGCATGCTGCTGACCGACCAGGCGCCCGAACTGCTGCCGGAGTGGGCGTTCTTCGTCCGGTGCGTGGTCGACACGACCAGTCTGCGGCCGACGGCGTCCCGGGAGGCGCTGTACGAGGACGGCACGCTGTCCGCCGTACGGGACGCGCTCGGCGACCGGATCCGGGACTGGCTCACCGGGCTCGCCGCCAGCGACCCGTCGCTGCTCCACCGGTTCATCGACACCCACCACCTGGCGGTGAAGGCGCTCGCCCGCTACGACGACGAGCTGCTGCGGATCGTGCTGCCGTGGCTGCCGTTCGAGACCACCGACGGCAACGTGACCCTGGAGGAGTTCGTACGGACGCACCCGACGGTCCTGGTCGCGCGCAGCGTCGAGGAGTTCCGCCAGGTCGCGCCGATCGCCTCGGCCGCGGGTCTGGGCGTCGTCAACGGCGGCTACACCTACGACCGCGACCTGGTGCACCGGCTGCCCGAGATCCGTCCGGGCACGGCCGTCACGGATCTCGACCCGGCCACGGTCACCGCCCATCTCGACGCCGTGGACCCGACCGCCGAGCTGCGGGCCGCGGCCTTCCTCGCGATCGCCCGCGAGACGATCGCCGCGCACGACTGCGACGTCGTCCTGCGCGACTTCCAGCCCGTCACCGCGCCCGCGCTGCTCCTGGACAACCGGGAGGCGCGCCACGAGCGGACCAGGTCCGGGCTCGCCGCCGACAGCGACGGCCTGTGGGCCGACATCCTCGGCTCGCTGCGCCAGGAGACCCCGCGCGCCCAGCTCGTCCTGAACCACCTCAACCCGCTGGTCCGGCAGGCGATCACGATCGCCGAGCGCGGGCTCGCCGTGACGACCGCCGAGGCCCTCTACGGTCAGGCACTGCTGCTCAGCCGCCGGCCCCTGCGGGCGAGCGAGAGCGCGCTGCTCAACCGGGCCTTCATCGGTCTGCTCACCCACGCCATGCACCACTCCGGCCCGGACGCCGCCGGCACCGAGCCCCGGAAGGAACTGTAGAGATGCTGGACACCCCCGAGGCCGTCGTCGAGGCGCTGCGCGCGAACCACGACCTTCCCCACGGCCTGCAGCGGACCATCACCGCCGAGGAGCTCGTCGAGGCCGCCGAGGTCTTCGAGAAGCCGGACACGCTGGTGACGGCCCTCATCGAGCTGATCACGGCGTACGAGTTCACCGGCGAGCACCGCAAGTCGCCCGTCGCGTTCGCCCGACTGCTCAAGCTCTGGGACACCGCCCCCGAGTCCTTCAGCCAATGGGAGGCCCACCAGGTCTTCTGGATCTTCAAATGGGTGACGACCTCCCTGCTCCAGATACCCGAGCTGCCGCTGGCCACCGTCCGGAGCTGGGTCGACCAGATGCGCGAGCGGTACGAGGAGGCCGGGCACGGCATGCAGCCGGTGGCCGCGATGCGCTACCGCGTCGCGGCCCACATCGGCGAGGGCGTCGCCGACGCCTACGATCTGTGGGCCACCCGTCCCCGCACCGAGCTGAGCGACTGCGAGGCCTGCGAGACACGGAAGTTCGCCTGGCACCAGGTGGTGGCCGGCGACGACGCCGGCGCGCTCGACATCTGGCGGCCGGTCCTCGACGGGACCCAGACCTGTGCGGAGGAGCCGCAGGTCAGCCAGGCGCGGACACTGCTGCCGCTGCTGCGCCTCGGCCGCACGGACGAGGCCCGCTCGCACCACCTCACCGGCTACCGGCGGGTGCGCGGCAACACCGCCATGCAGGAGGAGGTCGGCCTGCACCTGGAGTTCTGCGCGCTCTCCCGCAACGAGGGGCGCGGCCTGGAGATCCTCGCGGAGAACCGCCCGCTGTTCGAGGCGACCGGCGCGCCGCTGGGCCGTCTGCACTTCCTCACCGGCGTCGAGGTGCTGCTCGCCCGGCTCGTCGAGGACGGGCACGCGGACACGCCCGTGGCCGGCCCGCCGGGCCGGAACTGGACCGCGGGCGGGCTCCTCGCCCACGTCCGCGCCGAGGCGGACCGGCTCGCCGCCGCCTTCGACGCGCGCAACGGCACCTCGGCCGTCGGCGACCGGCGCGCCGCGCGTCTCGCCCGGCGCCCGCTGCTCGACGAGCCGTTGCCCCTGGGGTTGCGGGCGTCCGCGACCCGTGCGCCCGCGGCGGCGCCCGCCGCGCCCGCCGCCAAGGGCCCTGAGGTTCCCGAGGACTTCGTGGAGCTGGTGCGCGAGGCGCGGCGCATGGCGCGCGTGGGGCATCCCGGGGACACCCGGCTCTGGTCCCGCATCGAGGAGCGTCTTGCCGACGGCTCCGCCGCCCACGACGACCGGCTCGGCCCGGAGGACCTGCTGCGGGCCGAACTCGCCGAGCAGCGCGGGTACGTGCTCACGCGGAAGGACCGGGAAGCGGAGGCGATCGCCGAGCTGGAGCGGGCCGCCGTCCTCTACGAGGGCGTCGGGATGCCGTGGCAGGCGCTGTCCGCCCGCAGCCGCGCCCTCGCCTGGGCGACCGCCTCCGGCATGACGGAGGGCGCGGCGCCGCCGGACGCCGAGGCGGTCCGGTCCGGCCTCGACGAGATCCTGCGCGAGGCGGAACGCCTGAAGACCGAGGCGCCGTTCACGGGCGAGGCGCCCGGGGAGGGCGAGGCCGTGGCCGGTGAGGACGCGGCGCTCGGCCGCCGGCTCGCCTACCTGGCCGTGCTGTACTCCCGCACGTTCGCCGCGTACCAGGAGGTGGTGCGGACGTTCCCGGAGGTCTCCGCCGCCGCCCTGGAGCGGTTCGAGGAGTCCACCGGCACGATGCGCGCCGAGGCGGAGCGCCTGTCCCTCCCCCACCACGTCGCCAATGTGCGCCAGTTCGTCGCCGAGGTGGCCGGGCGGCGCGGTGACATGGCCTTCGCCGAGGCGGAGCTGCGGGCCAGTCTGGAGGACAACGAGACGGCGGAACGTCCCTGGCGGAACGGGCGTCCGCGCGCGCTGCTCGCCCAGTTCCTCCTCGCCCGGCACGAGCCGGCGGAGGCGGTGGAGCTGCTGCACCAGGCGATCGCGGACGCCGTGCGGTACGACGACGCCGACTTCCCGATGGCGCCGACGTACTCCCTGCTCGGCCACGCCTCCACGCACCTCGGGGACACCGCGGGCGCCGTGCGCCACCTGTCGGAGGCGGCCGCGCGGTTCGACCAGGACGGGGCCGCCGACGAGGCCACCGACGTACGGCTCCAGCTCGCCGACGTACTGGGCCGCTCGGGGCAGCAGGCGGACGCCGTCGCCGTACTGGAGTCCGTGCTCTCCGACGAGGCGTCCGCCTCGATCGGCGAGCGGCCGCTGGCCCAGGCGCGGCTGAACCTCGCGCGCGGGCTGCGGGAGCTCGAGGAGCACCTGGCCGCGGCCGAGGAGTTCCTGCGGCTCGCGGACACCGTCGCCGGATGGGAGGACCCCGGCTCGATCCTCACCCTGGTGGCGGCCGAGGCGGCGACCACGCTGGCGCTCGCCGGCCGCTGGGACGCGGCGGACACCGCGTACGAGCGCGCGCTCGCCGCGCACGCCGAGGCGCCGCATCCGCCCCTGATCACGCACATGATGCGCGAGTTCGCCCGGCTCACCATGGCGGCCCGGGAGGCCGAGGGCCTCGACGCCGCCCTGGAGCACCTGACGCGGGCGGACGCGGTCCTCGCCGCCGTGCCGGAGGACACCGAGGAGTTCGCGGTCTGGTACGAGAGCGGCGAGGTGCACTACCGCCGGGCCCGTGTCCTGGCGGAGGCGGACCGCTTCCCGGAGGCCCTCGCCGAGGCGGAGGCCGCGATCGCCGCCCACGAGCGGGGCGGGGAGGAGGGAGAGGTGCCGCGCGCCGAGGCGGTGCGGATCGCCGCCCTGATCGAGGGGAACGGTCTCGGCAGGATCGAGGAGGCGGCCGCCCGGCTTGTGACGGCGGCCGCGCGCTGCCGGAAGGCGGGCCTGCCCGAGGCCGCCGAGATCCTCGACGCCCTGCGGCAGGACTACCGTACCCGCGCACGGAGTTGACTCCCCGCCCGCCGTCCCGCCCCCTCGGGGCGGCGGGCTCAGGGTCCGGTGAGCACCATCGCGAGGGCCACCAGGGCGAGCAGCCCGAGGTACGCGCACGCGTGGACGCGGTCCGGGATGCGGGGCGGGCGGCGGCGCAGGACGGCGATGACCGGCAGGGCGCCGAGGAGCAGCGCTCCCGCCGCGTACGGGTCGACGAGGCCGACCAGGCCGGTGCCGGTGGCCGTGGCGGCCGGGGGCGGGGAGCCGGCGAGGGAGACCGCGACGGCCGGGAGCGCGACGGCCAGGGTGAGCGGGTTGGCCAGGGCCGTCGCCACGCGCATGGGGTGACCGGCCCGGCGCATCGCGGGGACGGTCATCACGCTGCCGCCGACCCCGAGGAAGGCGGCGACCGCACCGATCGGGGCGCCGGCCGCGGCCGGCAGGCCCCGGGCCGGCTCCGTGCCCGGCCTGCTCGCGGTGCGCAGGAAGCCGGGCCGGAGCAGCAGGTCGAGGGCGGTCAGGGCGGTGTACGCGACGAACGCCCAGCGGGCCAGGGCCGGCGGGGCGAGGCGGGAGGCGTACGCCCCGGCGCAGGCGCCCGCCGCGAGGAGGGGCAGCAGGGCGCTGCTGCCGCGCAGGGCGAGGAGCACGGGCCGTGGGGTGACGGCGGTGGCGAAGGCGGCGTTCACGAGCATCACCAGGGCCGAGGTGGCGGTGGCCACGGGGATGGCGGCCGTGCCGAGGGCGGCGTCCGCCCACACCACGACCGGGACCGCCACGAACCCGCCGCCGAACCCGAACAAGACCGTCGTCGCCCCGGTGAGGAGCCCGATCGCCATCAGCATCACCACGTCCATGGGTCAAGACCATCAGGTCGCCGAGGGTTCCCGCATGCGATGGTCGGCAGCATTCCTTCGTGTCTCGGCCAGTACCGTGGGCGGGTGAAGAACATCCCGCTGGACGACGTCGACCACCTCGACCGGGCCGTCCTGCCGATCGGCACCGACTATCCGGCCGGGCGGGTCCTCGACTGGCACGAGCACCGGCGGGCGCAGTTCCTCTACGGGGCGACCGGCGTCATGGTCGTCGACACCGCCGACGGCACGTGGACGGTCCCGCCCGAGCGGGCCGTCCTGATCCCGGCCGCCACCCCGCACCGGGTCCGGATGCTGGGCGTGAGCACGCGCAGCCTGTACGTGGAGCCGGGCGCCGTCCCGTGGTGGCCAGCCCGCTGCACGGTCGTGGACGTTCCGCCGCTGCTGCGCGAACTGCTGCTCGCGGCCGTCGAGTTCGCGGCCGACTACAGCCTGTCGGGGCGGGAGGGCGCCATCGCGACGCTGCTCCTGCACGAGATCGCCGCGCGCTCCCCGCTGCCCTTCCACGTCGCGATCCCCGCCTCCGGGGACCTGGCGGCGCTGTGCCGGGAGTACCTGGCCGCCCCGGACGCCGGTGTCACCAACACCGACTGGGCGGCCAGG
>NZ_MWIG01000629.1:0-6981 GCF_002156145.1 Streptomyces sp. NRRL B-24572
GCGGCCCGGATCGACGCCGTCTACCACTCCGGGGCGGCCGTCAACCTCGTGCTGCCGTACGAGGAGCTCAGCCCGGCCACCGTCGAGGGCACCCGGGAAGTGCTCCGGTTCGCCACCGCGACCGGCCGCGCGGCCGTCCACCACGTCTCCACCGTCGGCGTCTTCGCCGGCCCGCCGGCCGACGGCGGAGCGCTGTCGGAGACCGCGGTCACCGGACCGCCCGAGGAACTGCGCCAGGGCTACACCCAGAGCAAGTGGGTCGCCGAGCAGGTCGTCGCGCTCGCCCGGGAGCAGGGCGTCCCCGTGACCGTGCACCGCCCCGCGCGCATCGCCGGCCACACGGTGACCGGGGCCTGCCAGGCCGACGACTTCCTGTGGCGGGTCGTCAAGGGCTGCGTCCAGGCCGGCGCCGTCCCCGAGGGGATCACGGCCGAGGCGGACCTCGTGCCCGTCGACTACGTCGCCCGCGCGATCGTGGCCGTCGCCGCGCGCCCCGAGGCCCTCGGCGGCATCCACCACCAGGTCAACACCCGCCCGGTGCCCCTCGCCGACGTCCTCGACCACGTCCGCGACCACGGCCATCCGCTCGTGGAGAAGAGCCTCGGCGACTGGGTCGAGCTCATCAAGGCCGACCCGGACAACGCGGCCTACCCGCTGCTCAGCCTCTTCGACCCGGCCGGCGGCGGCTTCGTCGCCGTCCGCTTCTCCGACGACGACACCCGGGCCCACCTCGCCGGCACCGGCGTGAGCTGCCCGCCCCTCGACGCGGACCTGTTCCGCACCTACCTCGACTACTTCGTGCGCACCGGGTACCTCCCGGCGCCCCACTGACCACCACCCGACCCACCTGACGAACCCCTACCGACGGAGACACCGAACCCCATGACCACCGTGACCCAGACCCCGCAGACCGACGCCTCCGAGGTCCCGGGCGCCGACCTGTCCCGCCCCTCCTCGTACTACAAGCCCGGCGAGCACCACGCGCCGGAGAACGAGATCCACCGCCTGCGCCAGCAGGTCGCCGCCTCCTGGCAGAAGGAGGCCCGCACCCTGCGCGAGTTCGGCCTCACCACCGACGCCGACGTCCTGGAGATCGGCCCCGGCCCCGGCTACATCACCGAGCGCCTCCTGGAGGAGATCCCGGACGGCACCCTCACCGCCCTGGAGCTGAACGAGGACCTGATCGAGCACGCCCGCGGCCACCTCACCCCGGCCCGCCCCGAGCAGCTCACCCTCGTCCAGGGCTCCATCCTGGAGAGCGGCCTGCCCGACGAGAGCTACGACCTCGCCCTGGCCCGCCTGGTCCTCCAGCACGTCCCGCACACCCCCGACGCGCTCGCCGAGATCCACCGCACCCTGCGCCCCGGCGGCAAGCTCGTCGTCACCGACGTCGACGACGCCCTGTGGGGCCTGCTGCACCCGCAGCCCGACCTGCCCGAGTTCGACGAGGTCGTCAAGCTGCGCATCCAGCTCCAGGCCAGCCGGGGCGGCAACCGCCTCATCGGCCGCGAGCTCGGTCAGCTGATGAAGGCCGCGGGCTTCACCGACATCAAGGTCGAGGCGATCGCCATCTCCAGCGAGGAGGTCGGCCTGGACGTCCTCGCCCCGCAGCTGAACATCCGCTCCCGCACCGCCGCCATGGTCGCCGTCAACCCGGCCGCCCAGCGGCCCTGCGAGGTCACCGCCGACGCCATGGACGAGTTCCTGGCCCGCCCGGACGCCTCGATGATGCTGGTGTTCTTCATGTTCTCCGGCACCAAGCCGGCCGGTGACGCCCGATGACCGCCGCGACCGCCGCCCCCACCTGGTCCGTCGTGGTCAACGACGAGGAGCAGCGCTCCGTCTGGCCCTCCGACCAGGAGCCGCCGGCCGGCTGGCACACCGTCGGGTTCACCGGCACCCGCGAGGACTGCCTGGACCGCATCGCCGCCGACTGGACGGACCTGCGCCCGCTCGGCCTGCGCCGCCGCATGGGCGAGCACTGACCCCCTCCCGAACACCTCCCACCGTCACTCCTCAGGAGACGAGAAGACCGTGTACCGAACCATGTTCAAGTCCAAGATCCACCGCGCCAAGGTGACCCAGGCCGACCTCCACTACGTCGGCTCGGTGACCATCAGCGCCGAACTCATGGAGGCCGCCGACCTGCTGCCCGGCGAGAAGGTCGACATCGTCGACATCAACAACGGCAACCGGCTGTCCACGTACGTCATCGAGGGCCCGCGCGACTCGGGCGTCATCGGCATCAACGGCGCCGCCGCCCGCCTCATCAGCCCCGGCGACCTCGTGATCATCATCGCGTACGCCACCGTCACCGACGCCCAGGCGCGCGAGCTGGAACCGCGGGTCGTCTTCGTCGACGAGCACAACACCGTCCGGCACCTGGGCTCCGACCCGGCGGAGACCCCGGAGGGCTCCGGGCTGTTCCGCGGCGACCTCGTGGCCTCGTGACCGCGACGAGCCTGCCCGCCGGCGGCGGGCGCACCCTCCCGCTCGACCACCCCGGGCCGTGGCTGCGCCGCTACCACGGTACCCCGGCCCGGGCCGGCGCCACGCTCGTGTGCTTCCCGCACGCGGGCGGGTCCGCCAGCTTCTACTACCCGTACTCCGAAGCGCTGTCGGCCCGGTACGACGTCATCGCCGTCCAGTACCCGGGCCGCCAGGACCGCCACCGCGAACCCTGTGCGCAGAGCGTCGGCGAACTCTCCCGGACCATCGCGGCGGAACTGGCCGCCCACGTCCCCGCGGACCGGCCCCTGGCCTTCTTCGGACACAGCATGGGCGCCGTCGTCGGCTTCGAGACCGCCCGTGCCCTGGAACGCCTCGGCACGGGCCGGGCACCGGACCTGTTCCTCGCCTCCGGCCGGCGCGCCCCCGCGCTGAGCCGGGACGACGGCATCCACCGCCTCCCCGACCGGGCCCTCCTCGCCGAACTGCAGAAGCTCGGCGGCACCGACGTGCGCATGCTGGACGACCCCGAGCTGTTCCAGCTCGTCGTGCCCACGATCCGGGCCGACTTCGCCGCCGTGGAGACCTACCGGCCCGAGGCCGGCGCCCGGGTGAACTGTCCCGTGGTCGCCCTCATCGGCGACGTCGACCCCCGGGTCACGGCCGAACAGGCCGCCGCCTGGCGGGACCACACCACGGCCGACTTCGCCCTGCGGGTCTTCTCCGGCGGGCACTTCTACCTCGCCGAGCGGCAGCGCGAGGTCATCGCCACCCTCACGGCACACATCGACCCCCTGAAGGCTTAGGGGCCGATAGGGGTGCAACGGGGCGACCGGCCCCTCGTACCGTCGAAGTCGAGGGAAACACGAGAGACAGACGGTTATTCCTCGAGCGACCATCTGGAGAACCTGTGGGAACAACCACCGTACCGACGCGTGAGAACGTCAGCAGCAATCAGACCCCCATCTACGTCCTCTTCGACGTGGAAACCGTCGAAAGCGCCGAGAAACTCACCCGCGACCACCTCGTCGGTCTTGCGGCCGGCACCATCGGCGCCGTCCACATCAAGAACTTCGGCAGCCCCGAGGAATGCGGCAGCGTCCTGACCGGACTCGACAACTGCCCGATGGGCTCCTACGACGAGGAGATCGTCGTCCCGCGCATCCCCAAGCTGGGCCCCGCGGCGTACGACCACTACGACGTCCACGGACTCGGCGACGCCTACTGGCAGGACGCCCGGGAGTCCGCCCTGCACCGGTCGACGCTGCTCGACGGCGGAGACCCGCTCGACACGGCCGTCGACCGGATCCGCGGGGCCTGGGGCGGCGAGATGCGGCCCGCGACCGCGGACGGCCGGCCCATGTACGCCGGCATGATCCGCGAGACCACCGGCGGCATGAAGATGCACTGGGACGAGATCGCCCGCGAACTGCCCGGCGCCCTCGACGACCCGGTCATCGCGCAGCTCGGGTTCAACTGGTACCTGTCCATGCCCGAGGGCGGCGGCGCCACCCGGATCTACCGCCGCCGCTGGCAGCCCGGCGACGAGGATGTCCGCGACGGCTACGGCTACGCCGAGGGCCTGGCCGAGCGGGAACCCAGCGTCACCGTGCGCCCCGGCGCCGGGGACGCGGTCCTCTTCGACCCGCGCAACTACCACGCGGTGCGCGGCAACGAAGGCCCCGGCCGGCGGGTGGCCCTCTCGTTCTTCCTGGGCGTCACCGCGGGCGGCACCCTCCAGTACTGGTCCTGACGATGACACGACGCACAGCGGTGGTGAGCGGCGGCACCCGCGGGATCGGGCTCGCCCTGAGCCTGCGGCTCGCCGCCCTCGGCCACCACGTCTACGCCCTCTACCGCAGCGACGAGGCCGTGGCGAAGGAGGCGGCGGCCGAGGGCGAAGGGGCGATCGAACCGGTCCGCATGGACGTCGCGCGCCCCCGGGACGTCACGGAGGGCTGCGAGCGGATCCTCGCGGCCGGCGGCGCGCCCCACGTCCTGGTCAACAACGCCGGCGTCAACTGCGACCGACCCTTCCTCGACCTCACCGACGAGGACTGGGACCAGGTCCTGGCCACCAACCTCTCGGGACCGTTCCGGCTGACCAGGGCGCTCGCCCCGGCCATGGTCGAGGCGGGACGGGGATCGATCGTCAACATCGGCGCCACCACGGCGATCAGGCCCCGCGCCAACGGGGCGAACTACTGCGCGGCCAAGGCGGGACTGCTCCACCTGACCCGATGCCTCGCCCTGGAACTCGCCCCCGCGGTACGGGTCAACTCCCTCATTCCCGGATTCACGGACACCCCGGAAGTCGTGGAGCGCTACGGGCTCGACGACCCCGGTCGGCGCGCGGAGATCCTGCGCACCATTCCCTCCCGGCGAATCGGCACGGTGCAGGACATCGCCGATGCTCTGGAATTCCTGGTGACCGCCACGAGCGGCTATGTCACCGGGCAGCAACTCATCGTCGACGGCGGGAATTTCATGGGATAGGCGCCCCGGCCCACGAAAGCCGGGGCCCGTCCCCCTCCCTCCCCTTCCTCTCGCTTTCCGAAACGTCTGGAGAGAATTCGCATGCGTCTGACCCAGGAACAGATGGACCGCTATCAGGAGGACGGATTCCTCCTGCTCGACTCCGCGCTGGGAGACGACGAGATCGCACGCCTCCGCGAGGCGTTCGACCGCGACTGCCAGGTACCCGGCCCCCAGCGCGTCGCCGAGGAGGGACGCGACGAGGTGCGCGCCGTGTACGCCTCCCACCACCGCCAGCCGGAGTACGCCGGCCTGATCCGCGACCCCCGGCTGCTCGTCCCGGTCCAGCAGCTCCTCACGGACGACGTCTACGTCTACCAGTTCAAGATCAACGCCAAGCCCGCCTTCGGCGGCGAGAAGTGGTCCTGGCACCAGGACTACGTCGCCTGGCAGATCGCCGACAACCTGCCCGCCCCGCTCCAGGTCAACGTCGCCGTCTTCCTCGACGACGTCGACGAGTTCAACGGGCCCGTCATCTTCCTCCCCGGCTCGCACCGCTCCGGCCTGGTCAACAAGGCCCGCAAGGCCACCGCGAAGTCCGCCCAGCACCTCGACCCCGACGACATCGCCCTCAGCGAGGAGCAGCTCTCCGGGCTCGTCGCCGAACGCGGCATGGTCAGCCCCAAGGGGCGGGCCGGATCGGTCGTCCTCTTCTCGCCCGAGATCGTGCACGGCTCGGCCCCGAACATGTCGCCGTTCCCGCGCAGACTGCTCATCATGACGTACAACGACACCACCAACCTGCCCCGTTGGGACGGCGAGCCGCGCCCCGACTACGTCGTCTGCCGCGACACCGACCCGCTGCGCGCCCTCGACGCCCCGTTCCTCGACGCCCTCGAAGGAGCCGCGGCGTGAAGCGCGCACAGGCCGTCGTCCTGGAGCGGTTCGGCGAGCCGCTGGAGCTGAGGGAGTTCGACGTCCCCGCGGCCCCGGCCGGCGGGATGGTCGTCGCCTGTCGCCACGGCGGCGTCTGCGGCACCGACCTCCACCTCAAGGCGGGACACCTGCCCATCCCCACCCCGCTGGTCCTCGGCCACGAGGGCCTCGGCACCGTCGTCGAGCTCGGCCCCGGCACCCCGGGCCGTGATGCCACGGGCGCCGAACTGGCCGTCGGCGACACGGTGATGTGGGCCTCCTCCATCGCCTGCGGCACCTGCGTGCCCTGCCGGCTGCACCGCGAGCCGACCCTCTGCGAGAACCGCCGCACCTACGGCGTCAACCGCGCGCTTGCCGACGGCTCCCCGCTCGCCGGGGCCTGGGCCGAGGCGATCGTGCTGCACGAGGGCGCCACCGTCGTCCGCCTCGACGAGGGCATCGACCCGATCGCGGCCATGTCCTTCGCCTGCGCGGGCCCCACCGTCGTCCACGCCCTGTACGAGCGCCGCCCGGTGCGCGTCGGCGAGGTCGTCGTGGTCCAGGGCAGCGGCCCCGTCGGACTCGCCGCGGCCGCGCTCGCCCAGCTCGCCGGAGCGGCCAAGGTCATCGTCGTCGGCGGCCCACGGGGCCGGCTCGACCTCGCGGCGAAGGCGGGCATCGGCGACGTGCACGTCGACATCACCGGACCGGGCGGCACGGACGCCGCCCTCGACCGGGTCCGCGAGGAGACCGGCGGCCACGGCGCCGACCTGGTGATCGAGTGCGCCGGAGTCCCGGTGGCGGTCGCCCAGGGCCTCACCCTGGCCCGCAGGGGCGGCGCGTACCTGATCATCGGCCAGTACACGGACGCCGGGGACACCCTGCTCAACCCGCACCAGATCGTCCACCGGCAGCTCGACGTGATCGGGTCCTGGGCCTTCACCGGCGCCCATCTCACCGAGTACGTGAAGCTGCTGCCCGCGCTCAGCGCGCGGTTCGACCTGGCGAGCCTGGTGACCTCCTACCCGCTGGCCGACCACGAGGCCGCGCTCAGGTCCGTCGCGGACGGCACCACGCTCAAGGCCGTGCTCTCCAGCTGACACCGCCCCGGGGCCGGCCGGAGCCGGCCGGCCCCGGGGCGGT
>NZ_MWIG01000063.1:0-16311 GCF_002156145.1 Streptomyces sp. NRRL B-24572
CGGCCTCCTGGATCTGTCTCGCGCGGTCCTGGACTCCGCCCACGTCCGGGCGAAAAAAGGGGCGAACTCACCGGTCCGAGCCCCGGGGACCGGGGCAAGCCGGGTTCCAAGATGCACGTCCTGCCGGACGCGAACGGACTGCCCCTGGTCGTCGGCGTCTCGGCCGCCAACACCCACGACAGCCAGGCCCTGAAGCCCATGCTGCTCGGTCACCAAACGAGACACGACCCCCACCGCGGCCGTCATTTCAAGCCCCAGCGCCTGCACGCCGACAAGGCCTACGACATCCCTGAGCTGCGGAAATGGCTCCGCGGAAGACGCATCGGCGTCCGCATCGCCCGCAAGGGCATCGAGTCCTCGGAACGACTCGGGCGCCGCCGTTGGGTGATCGAGCGGACCATGTCCTGGCTGACCGGATACCGCCGGCTCAACCACCGCTACGAGCGCCATCCCCGCAACTACCTGGCCTTCCTCGGCCTCGCCGCGGCCCTCTGCTGCTACAAGCGACTCCTCCGCCTCACCACATAGGACACGGTCTTAGGGCTTCGAGTTCGGTTCGGGGAACGATCTGCACGAAGTCAGGCCTGCTCCCACGGTGTGGGATCCGGGCGGCGATGCCACCACCAGCCGACCGAGGTCTGTTCAGACACACCGGGCAACTCCCTGCGAAGGCTTCCCGACGGGTCTTCAGCCGTTGCCGCGGCAAACCGGCTGTCCAATTCCTCCAGAGCTTGGTCAAGCAGCTCGGTGACCTCGCGAGGCAGTCGGGCACCGATGCCGGCGAGCTCGTCGCGGGCTTGCAACCGTTCTCGATAGAGGTCGGCCGGATACCACCCTGATGGCGCCCACCCGGATTCCAGCTGCCTGATGACTCGCTCCCATACGACCAGGTTGTCCTTGGCGGACCAGATGGGGCTGCCCGTGTCGTCGTCCCAGGCAAGCCGCGCCAGGCCCGAGGCTGCTTGCCGCACCTGCTCCACCGATGCCGCAAAGGCCTCGGCCACAGGAGTGTCCGGCTTGTGTTCCCGCACGATCTCGGCAAACCTCGTCACGATCGCCCGGGGCAGCTGCGGCACCGGCGCCTCGAGGGCGGTGACCTCGTAGAGAGGGGGCTCGTCGTCGGAGAGTTCGAGCCGGGCACGCGTGAGAAGGCCGTCCGGCGTCACTGCCCAATAGGCGCTCGGGATTGCTTCGGCTGCGGGGTACAGGACTGTTGTCGTGGCCGCCTTCGCGAACGCCGCGGCGAGCTCGGACTCGAGCGGCTGATCGGCCGCTTCGCCCTGGACGTAGATGTCCAGCGACCACGCGACATCACCGTGGACCGCGCGGTGTTCGCACGAGACGGGCGCATCCCAGTTCCGGAGATCGGGGTCGCCGTCGGGATCGGCCACATCCACATCACCGACCGCGATACCGAGGCTTCCGGCGAGTGCGACGCCCATGGTCTCGGAGCTGACGGCGCCGACGGTAAGGAGGTTGTATGTCACGGATACGTCCCGTTGTAGATGGCCAGGGCTTTCTCGACGATGCCTGGGTTGTTGGTGAAACGCGGGTTCCTGGTCAGCTGCGGTGCGGCGCTGATGTCCCCCTTCGCCTTGGCTACCTGCTGCAGGGCTGCGTACTCGTTTCTGTCGAGCTTCACGATGCCTGGACCGGAGTCGGGATAGACCCTTCCTGAGTCTTCTACACCATAGGTCCGCCCGTTCACCTCATAGCGGTCGAGTTCCTTGACGTACGTCCCCTTACCGCTGGCGAGGTCGGCTATGTCCTGGGAAACAGATTCCTGGTGGCCCCGCAGGATGACGCTGTTGTTCTCTTTCACCTCACCACTGGCCGACCCCGAAACGGTGTGGCGCGCGTGGGGCGGTTTGAGCTCCTTGCCTGCGGCCGGCCCTTTCAACTCGCTCGATGCCGGCCAGGGACCTCGACCAGGCCCCGAGCCTGCCCCGGAGGGTGCCCCCGTTCGAAAGGTGTAGGGGTCGCCGGCCGGGAGTCCGTCGGGCAGCCCGGCAAACGAGGTACGGGGTCCACCCATACCACTCGCCAGGCCCGGAAACAGCCCAGCAAACCCGCCGCCTTCCTGGGCAAGCTGAAACGCCCTTCCTGCGCCGCCGAGGGCTCCGCCGGTAAGGGCTCCATAGAATCCGGCGTCCCGGGCCTCGTCCAGGTTGAGACCACCGGTCTGAACGCCCGCAGCGATTTTGAGCGGCTGGGCGACAGCAAGGTCGACGGTGACGGATTCGATGCCGGCGATGGCTGCGGTCGCGAAGACGGTGCCGGCGATGGTGGCGACCTCTGTCGTCAGAGCTACTCCCACGGTCGCGGCCAGCTCGACGATGGTGGCAGTGGCCGCCGCCGCGGCGACCTCGGTGGCACCGAGGGTGAAGAACGCCAGGGCCGTACCGGCGACGATGACGGCGCCGGCGATCTCCAGTTCATGGTCGAGTTTCTTCTTCGCGCCGGCCACGGCGTCGGCGTACTTGTCGATCCCGTCCGCCAGCGAGCGGGGGCCATCGACGAGGTCCTGCAGCCACCCCTTCTTGTCGTGGTAGTAGCGAGCCCAGAAGGGGTCTGCGAACGCGGAGATCGCCTCGCCGGCGTTGTTGTGAATCAGCGTCTGCGCCGCCTTGTTGGCAGCTGTCGCTATGTCCTCCATGTCGTCGGCGAACGTGCGCCAGGCGTTCGCGATGTCGCGCAGTTTGCCGACGTTGCCTGCGGGCCACTCGATTCCGGTGACGTCAGTGACGATCTCCCGGACTTCGTCACCGGCACTCACTCCTGGCGCCCCGAGCCGTTGGTGCCTCCATGGGCCGCAGGCACGGCCTTGCGGAACATCGCCTCGATCAGAGCTTCGTTCTCTATGTGCCCGTCCGCCATGTCGGTCATCGCCGTGTGAATGCTCGCCAAGCCCTCCTTGATGATGCCTGCGGAGTGCTGGATCCGTTCGACGATCGGCCCGTACGTGTCGTGGAACTGCTGTCCCGGCTCATCGTCCCCCCCCAGGCCGCCCCAGCTTTCGCCAGCGACGTGCGAAGCGCGCCCAGGGCCGTTCCCAGCGCCACACTCTGGTCGTGGAACGTTGGCGCTGTCGCCTTCAGATCAGCCGTCTTGATCTCAAGAATCTTGCCCTTGTCGCCCACTCGTGTCCCCTCCCGTTGCACTCGCGGCCATATAACCCTAATTACGGCCGAGTGTTCGCAACTGCAGAGCACGCAAAGAACAAGCAAAGGTCCCACGGTCCACACGCCCGAGCCCGGCCCCTCATCCACCCCCTCGGCGCGCCGGTGAGCAGACGTCAGTTCCCGCCGGAGGCTGCCGTACCAGGCAGCAGCGATCTGCGGCGTGCTGCCCAGGAAGAGGCCTCCGACTATCTCGCCACGCGCTAGGTGTATTGCCCAGAGAGCTTGCTGCCGTGGGCCCAGGCCCACGGCGATGCGGAAACGACCGAACGGTTCTACGTGCTGATCGACTCGGTCACCGGCACGCACCAGGGTGCCGTTCTCTTCGTCCGCGACTTCCTGCACGCCGCCGGCAGCTGGTGTGACGAGCACGGTCAGCTGGACCTCAGTGATCGATACCGCCGCGTCGGCGGGGATGAGCGTCAAGGTCGGGCAGGCGCTCATCTCGCCCCGGTACCTCGCCGGCCCCGGCGACCCGACCTGGGTCACCGCCGCCCTGCACTCCGGCGCTGGGTGGAGGCACGGCCATGACCCGCTCATGCCCCGGGTCATCCTGACCAGCCCCGACCAGAGGACGGTCCTCCGCCTCAAGCCTGATCTGAACGCCCCATGGTGGCGACTCGCCCACCGCAACGGCCGGACCGGATTGGTCTGGAACGCGTCCTTCGGCGGTGGCACGCCCGTCGAGCTGATCGCCGCGGTGACCGATACGCTCACCGCCCCGGACTACAACGCACGGAAGTTGACCGATCCCCGCCAGCCTCTGCGGCGGGCTGGATGGGACGTCGTCCCCAACGGGATTTCCGTTCGCCGGACGGCCGAGTGAGGGGCGAACGCTTCAACTTCTCTGGCAGCCGCAACTGGCGTGTCACGGCCAGCCTTGACGAGGACGATCCTGTGCGGAAAGCCTGGTTCGACAGCGCGACACCGCTCACCGTCGTGGCCGCTTTCATGCAGGCCCTCTCCGATCCTGATCCGGTGCGCCGCTCCCACGAGCAAACCATCGGTCTGTCCCGCCGCCGGATCACCCTGCACTGGCAGGAGTGGCCGGCCGAGAGCGTCGCCCAGGCGCTGCCCGCGCGGATCGAACGCCTCGCTGTCCGCCGCACCAGCGCTCCCCCGCCTGCACCTCCCGTGCCGCCGTTGAGGTCCCGCCGCCTCCTCTGACGCTCCCGCGCCCGCCGAGGCCCGCACCGTTCAAGGAACCACCGCTTGCGCCCTGTTCCCTCCTCCAGTTCAGACGGCTACGACATAGCCTTGAAGAGCCTCTTCGGCGCCCTCGCCATCGGCCTTCCCCTCGCTTCCATCGCCTGGCTGGCTGGCAACCTCACCGCCTAGGCAACCGGTACCGGTCTGGGCGCCGTACCGGCCCGGCGACGTCCTCCTCCGCCCCGAACAGCTCTGGCCCCAGGCCGGGGAAACGTCCCTGCTCATCACCGCCCGGATCGTCCCCGTTCCGATGACGATACTTCTCGCCGCCGGCGCTGGAGCCCTGTGGCTCCGGTACAAGAACCGGGCCGGTGGTCGGAAGAAGAGGGTCACCAGGATGGCGAAGGCCCGTGACATCCAGCCGTTCCTGGCGAAGGCCATGGAGGCCAAGGCCCGCTCCATGCGGCCGAGCCTGAAGAACACCAAGCACCTTGCCCCGGCCGACACCGGCATCATCCTCGGCAACCTCCAGGGCACCAAGCACGAGGTGAGGATCGGGTTCGAGGACGTGGCCGTCGCAATCATGGCCCCTCGTTCCGGGAAGACCACCAGCCTCGCGATCCCCTCCATCCTCGCGGCGCCGGGCCCGGTGCTACTGACCTCGAACAAGGCTGGTGGAGACGCCTACACCGCCTGTTTGGAGGCCCGGTGCCGGGTGGGGCGGTTGTGGTCGATGGACCCGCAGCAGATCGCTCATGCCGAGCGCAGCATGTGGTGGAATCCGCTCGCCGACGCCCGGACCCTAGACGGCGCGGGACGGCGCGCCGGTCGCTTCCTCGCCGCGTCCGTCGACGCCGGCCAGTCGGGAGACTTCTGGTCCAAGGCTGGATCCAACGTCCTGGCGCAGCTCTTCCTCGCTGCCGCCCTCGATCAGCGGCCCATCACCGACGTCATGCAGTGGCTGGCCTTCCCGGCCGACCGCGCCCCGCTCGACATCCTGCGCGACCATCGTTTCACTGCGGTCGCCTCCCAACTCAAGGGCACCGTCGAAGGCCCGCCCGAGACTCGTGACGGCATCTATGAGACCGCCCGCCAGTATCCGCCCTACTCAACAGCGAGATTGCTGCCTTTATCGCCCGTAACGCCCACACCGAATATAATGCGCACGGGAAAGACCGCAGGTCAGGAGCCCTTCGAGGCCGGTTCGAGGATGGCGACGCACTCGACGTGGTGCGTCATCGGGAACAAGTCGAACGCCCGCAGCGTCCGTACGCGGTAGCCGCGTTCCGCGAAGTAGGCGAGGTCTCGGGCCAGGGCTGCCGGGTCGCAGGCGACGTAGGCGATGCGGCGGGCGCCGAGGCCTGCCAGGTGGTGGACCGTCTGCTTGCCGGCGCCCGCGCGGGGCGGGTCCAGGACGATGAGGTCGACCTCGGTGATGCCGGTGCGCGGGAGGACCGACTCGACCTTGCCCTGTTCGATGCGGACGCGCGGGAAGCCGGCCAGGTTGTGGCGGGCGTCCTCGACCGCTCGCTTGCCGGACTCGATGCCGAGGACCGCGCCCTGGTCGCCGACACGGTCGGCGAGGGCGCCCGCGAAGAGACCGACGCCGCAGTAGAGGTCGAGGGCCGTCTCGCCCTTGCGGGGGGTCAGGCCCTGCATGACGGCGAGCATGAGGGTCTGCGCGGCCTTCGGGTGGACCTGCCAGAAGCCGCCGCTGCCGACGCGGTAGGTGCGGTCGTCGGCGCGCTCGCGGACGAAGGCGCGGCCGTGGACGCGGTGGACGCCGCCGTCCTTCTCGTCGACGCGCATGACCGAGACCGGCTTGTCCAGTTCCACCAGGGGGAGGCGGGCGCCCGGGCGGGGGGTAAGGATGACCTGGCGGTCGTTCGAGCCCGAGGCGGCGATGGCCTCGATGGCGGCCATGCCTTCCCAGGTGCGCTTCTCGATGCCCAGTTCCGAGACGCCCTCGGCCGCGATCATGCAGTGGTCGATGATCTCGACCTCGTGGGAGCGGTGCTTGCGCAGGCCCGCGTGGCCCTCGGCATCGACGGCGTACTGGACGCGGGTGCGCCACTGCGGGACCTCGCCCGCGGGGAGCTTGTCGCCCTCGGCCGGCATGACCGTGCCGTCCCAGCCCGCCTCCTCCGGGGTGAGCCCGGCCAGGCGCAGGAGCTGTTCCGCGATGACCTCGCCCTTGAGGCGGCGCTGGGCGCCGGGCTTGGCGTGCTGCCAGTCGCAGCCTCCGCACTTGCCGGGGCCGGCGAAGGGGCAGGGGGCCTCCACGCGGTCCTTGGAGGCGTCCAGGATCTCGATCGCGTCGGCGCGCAGGAAGCGGGAGGTCTCCTCGCCCTCGGTGACCCGTACGCGGACCCGCTCGCCGGGCAGCGCGTGGCGGACGAAGAGGACCCGGCCGGCCTCCGTACGGGCGATGCAGTGCCCGCCGTGGGCCACCGGGCCGACCTCGACTTCGTACTCCGCCCCGACCAGCGACGTGACAGGGGTGTTCTGCATGACCGGGGACTCCAGGGAGAGAAGAGAAGTGGGCCGCCGTTCGCACGGCAGCCCACCAGTCTAGTTGTTCTTTTTCGGTTGTTCCCCGCGGCTCGGTCGTTCCCCGCGGCTCGGTCGTTCCCCGCGGCTCAGTTGTTCTTCGCTGCCGGTTCCTTCTGGCGCTTCTCCACCGGGCCGCGGCGGACCGCGCCCGGAGCGTTCCACTCCTGGCGCTTCCTGGCGCGCTTCTTCGCGGCCTCGGAGGACTGGAGCTGGTAGGGGACGGAGGTCACCATGACGCCCGGGGTGAAGAGCAGGCGGCCCTTGAGGCGCAGGGCGCTCTGGTTGTGGAGCAGGTGCTCGTACCAGTGGCCGACGACGTACTCGGGGATGTAGACGGAGACGGCGTCGCGCGGGCTCTCCTGCCGCAGGTTCTTGACGTACTCGATGACCGGGCGGGTGATCTCGCGGTACGGCGAGTCGAGGATCTTGAGCGGGACGTTGATGCCGCGCCGCTCCCACTCCTCCTTGAGCGCCTTCGTCTCGACCGGGTCGACGTTGACGGTGAGCGCTTCGAGGTCGCCGGGGTGCATGAGCTTGGCGTAGGCGAGGGCGCGCAGGGTGGGCTTGTGGAGCTTGGAGACGAGGACGAGCGAGCGGACCCGGGAGGGGCGTACGTACTCGTCGGGGCGTTCCTCGGCCGCGGCGATCTCGGCGGCCACGGAGTCGTAGTGCCGGCGGATCGCGGTCATCGTCACGTAGAAGATCACCATGCCGAGCAGGGCCACCCAGGCGCCGTGGGTGAACTTGGTGGCGAGGACGACGACGAGGACGAGACCGGTGAAGAAGCCGCCGAAGGCGTTGATCGCGCGGGAGCGGATCATGTGGCGGCGCTTGGCGGGGTCCTTCTCGGCCTTCAGGTGCCGGTTCCAGTGCCGGACCATGCCGATCTGGCTGAGCGTGAAGGAGACGAAGACGCCGACGATGTAGAGCTGGATCAGCCGGGTGGAGTCGGCACCGTAGATCCAGACGAGGAGGGCGGCGGCGCCGGCGAGGAGCACGATGCCGTTGGAGAACGCGAGGCGGTCGCCGCGGGTGTGCAGCTGGCGCGGCAGGTAGCGGTCCTGGGCGAGGATCGAGCCGAGGAGCGGGAAGCCGTTGTACGCGGTGTTGGCGGCCAGGAAGAGGACGAGTGCGGTGGCGGCGGCGAGGACGACGAAGAAGAACGTTCCGTCGCCGAAGACGGCGGCCGCGACCTGGGAGATCACCGGGTCCTGGACGTAGCCCTCGCCGATCGGGACCCCGTTGTGCAGCAGCTGTTCGCCGGGGTTCTCGGCCATCCGGACGTCGGTGGCCATGGCCAGGAAGATGATGCCGCAGAACATGGTGACGGCCAGGCCGCCCATGAGGGCGAGCGTGGTGGCGGCGTTCTTCGACTTCGGCTTGCGGAAGGCGGGGACACCGTTGGAGATGGCCTCGACACCGGTGAGGGCGGCGCAGCCGGAGGAGAAGGCGCGCAGCAGCAGGAAGACCAGGGCGAACCCGGCGAGGCCCTGGTGCTCGGCCTTGATCTCGAAGTCCGCGGTGGGGGCCTTCATGGTGTCGCCGAGGACGAGGCCGCGCCAGGCACCCCAGGCGATCATGATGAAGACGCCGGCGACGAAGACGTACGTCGGGATGGCGAAGAGGCTGCCCGACTCCTTCACGCCCCGGAGGTTCATGAGGGTGAGGAGGACGATGACCGCGATCGCCGAGGCGACCTTGTGCTCGACGACGAAGGGAACGGCCGAGCCGAGGTTCTCGATGCCCGAGGCGATCGACACGGCGACGGTCAGGACGTAGTCGACGAGCAGGGCGCTCGCGACGGTGAGCCCGGCCTTCGGTCCGAGGTTGGTGGTGGCGACCTCGTAGTCGCCGCCGCCGCTCGGGTACGCGTGCACGTTCTGCCGGTACGAGGCGACCACCGTGAACATCAGGACGACGACCGCGAGCGCGATCCACGGGCTGAAGTGGTAGGCCGACAGTCCGGCGACGGAGAGGACGAGCAGCACCTCGCCGGGGGCGTACGCCACCGAGGACAGCGGGTCGGAGGCGAAGACGGGGAGGGCGATCCGCTTCGGGAGAAGGGTCTCTCCCAGCTTGTCGCTGCGCAGGGCCCGCCCGATCAGGATCCGTTTGGGCACGTCGGTCAGTTTGGACACGCAGAGGATCGTAAGCGTTCGAAAAGAGCCATGCGCACCGGCACCCCCGATCCGCACCGAATCTCCCTGAGTACCACCTCCGGTGCGGTCCCCGCCAGCGTTGCCGCTTAAGCTCGGACCGGGCGATCCGTCAGGGTGTCGCCCGCCGCGACCCGGGCCGATCGGGCGAGGAAAGTTGTGAGCAGGGTGTATTCGCAGGTCAGCAAGACGATCAGGAGTGCGGGGTAAGGGGACGTGCACATCGTCATCATGGGCTGCGGGCGAGTGGGAGCCGCTCTCGCGCAGACCCTCGAACAGCAGGGGCACACCGTCGCGGTCGTGGACCAGGACCCGACGGCTTTCCGCCGTCTGGGCTCGGGCTTCGGCGGCCGGCGGGTCACGGGCGTGGGTTTCGACCAGGACACGCTGCGTGAGGCCGGGATCGAGGAGGCCGGTGCCTTCGCCGCGGTGAGCAGCGGCGACAACTCCAACATCATCGCGGCGCGGGTCGCGCGCGAGATGTTCGGCATCGAGAACGTGGCGGCGCGGATCTACGACCCGCGTCGCGCCGAGGTCTACCAGCGCCTCGGGATCCCGACGGTCGCGACGGTCCGCTGGACCGCCGACCAGATGCTCCGCCGGCTGCTGCCCTCGGGCGCGGAGCCGCTGTGGCGCGACCCGAGCGGTGGCGTGCAGCTCGCCGAGGTGCACACCTCCCCGGCATGGATCGGTCACAAGGTGAGCCGGCTCCAGGAGGAGACCGGCGTCCGCGTCGCCTTCCTCACCCGGCTGGGCGAAGCGATTCTGCCGACCTCGCAGACGGTGCTCCAGGAAGGTGACCTGGTGCACGTGATGATGCGTACGGACGAGATCGCGAAGGTCGAGGCGGCCTTCGCCGAGGGTCCCGAGGAGGGCGGTCACTGATGCGTGTCGCTATTGCGGGCGCGGGTGCGGTGGGCCGTTCCATCGCGGGCGAGCTCCTGGAGAACGGGCACGAGGTCCTGCTGGTCGACAAGGCGCCGACCGCCATCTCGGTGGAGCGGGTGCCGCAGGCGGAGTGGCTGCTCGCCGACGCCTGCGAGATCACCTCGCTGGACGAGGCGGCGCTGCAGCGCTGCAACGTGGTGATCGCGGCGACCGGTGACGACAAGGTGAACCTGGTCGTCTCGCTGCTCGCGAAGACCGAGTACGGCGTGCCGCGCGTGGTCGCCCGGGTGAACAACCCGAAGAACGAGTGGCTGTTCAACGAGGCCTGGGGCGTGGACGTGGCCGTTTCGACGCCGCGTCTGATGTCGGCCCTGGTCGAGGAGGCGGTGAGCGTCGGCGACCTGGTCCGGCTGCTGCGCTTCAGCCACGGCGACGCGAACCTGGTCGAGCTGACGCTCCCGCCGGAGTCGGCGGTCGCCGGCACCGCCGTCGGGGACGTGGCCTGGCCGCAGGACACCTCGCTCGTGACGATCATCCGCGGTTCGCGGGTGCTGACGCCGGGCCCCGAGGAGACCCTGGAGGCCGGCGACGAGCTGCTGTTCGTGGCCGCGCAGGCCCGCGAGGAGCAGCTGGAGGACCTCCTGCAGGTCCGCCGGGAGACCCCCGAGTCCTGATCATCGGGCGTGGTACGCGGAAGGGCCCGGACCTGTTCGTCAGGTCCGGGCCCTTCCGCATGCCGTCTCAGGCCCCAGCGCTTCCGCGTGCGTACCGGTCTCAGACCTCCAGAGCCTCCGCGTACCGGTCTCAGACCTCCAGCGCCTCCGCGTACCGGTCTCAGGCCCCGGCGCTCCGCGTACCGGTTCTCAGGCCTCCGGGTGGCGCTGCGCGGCGGCGGCCGCCTTGCGCTCCTTCTCGGCGCGCTCCTCGGCCTCCATCTCGGCGAAGACGTCGATCGGCGCCGGGGCCTTCGCGAGGAACACCCAGGTGAGGTAGACCGCGAGCAGGAACGGCGGGATCTTCAGGGCCACCGAGACCCAGCCGAACTTGGTCGGGTCGGCCCACCAGTACAGCGGGAAGAGGATCGCGACCTTCGCGAGCAGGATCAGGCCCCAGGCCCAGCTGGCCTTCGTGTACGCCTTCTTGCGGCCCGGGTTGCGGGTGCGCCAGGAGAGGTTCTCCTTGAAGACCGGGCCGAGGATCAGGCCGATCAGGGGCACTCCCGCGAGCGCGGTGATGATGTACGCCAGGGCGAGGCCCAGGGTGTACAGCATGCCCGGCAGGTAGAAGTCCTTGGCGTTGCCCGTCATCATCGCGAAGACCACGCCGAAGGCGACGCCGAAGACGCCGCTGAAGGCGTGCTTGACGGTGTCCCGGCGGATCAGCCGGACGGCCACGAGGACGAGCGAGACCGCGAGCGCGGCGATCGCCGAGACGTGCAGGTCCTTGTTGATCGTGAAGATCGTGACGAACAGCAGGCCGGGCAGGACCGTCTCGATCATGCCCCGCAGGCCGCCGAAGGCCTCGAAGAGCGCGGCCTCGGTCACGGCCTTGTCCGCCTGGGCGTCCTGGTCCGGGGTCGACCGGTCCGCGGTCGGCTTGTCGAGGGACGTCACCGGCTACTCCTGTCCGAGCGGTCGGAGCTCGTATTTGGGATTGAAGAGGACCCGCCGGCCGTGGCTCATGGAGATCCGGCCGGAGGCGATCAGCTTGCGGCCGGGTTCGATGCCCACGATGGAGCGCCGGCCGAGCCACACGACGTCGAGCGGTGCCGTGCCGTCGAAGAGTTCGGCCTCCAGCGCGGGCACACCGGCCCGGGGACGCAGCGTGACCGTGCGCAAGGTACCAGTCACCTTGACTATCTCGCGGTCGGAGCAGTCGGAGATACGGGTGCACCCCGAGGCCTCGGCGTCCTCCTGGAGCTCCTCCGACTCCAGGTCCTCCGTGGAGGAGGAGAGCCGGTCGAGCATCCGGCGGAACCGCCCGGCCTGCTTCTCTGTACGTGGTGCAGCACTCATACAGAAAGCGTACCGGCCGCCGGTGTCACCGGAAGCGGCCCCGGACCACCCTTCCGTACGGCTCCCGCCTCAGTGTTCGAAGCGGTACCCCATGCCCGGTTCGGTGACGAAATGACGGGGGTGGGAGGGGTCGGTCTCCAGCTTTCGGCGGAGCTGCGCCATGTACACCCGGAGGTAGTTGGTCTCCGTGCCGTACGAGGGTCCCCAGACCTCCTGGAGCAGCTGCTTCTGGCTGACGAGGCGGCCGCTGTTGCGGACCAGGACCTCCAGGAGGTGCCACTCGGTGGGGGTGAGCCGGACGTCGCGCCCGTCGCGGTGCACCTTCTTCGCGGCCAGGTCGACGGTGAAGCCCTCGGTCTCGACCACGACGACGCCGTCCTCGGCGCCGCCGACCGGCTCGGCGCGGCGCACGGCCGCGCGCAGCCGGGCGAGGAGCTCGTCCATGCCGAAGGGCTTGGTGACGTAGTCGTCGGCACCCGCGTCGAGCGCCTCGACCTTCTCGTCGGAGGTCTGCCGGGCGGAGAGGACCAGGATCGGCACCCTCGTCCAGCCGCGCAGGCCCTTGATGACCTCGACGCCGTCCATGTCGGGCAGTCCGAGGTCGAGGACGACGACGTCGGGGTGGCGTTCGGCGGCGAGCCGGAGGGCGGTGGCGCCGTCGGGCGCGGCGTCGACCTCGTACTTCCGCGCCTTCAGGTTGATCACCAGGGCGCGGACGATCTGCGGCTCGTCGTCGACCACGAGGACCCGGGTCATGGAGGGGGCCTACCTTCTTCGTCGTTTCGGGGGTACGGATACGAGTACGGGCACGGGCGCGCGTGTACGGGCGCGGGTACGGGCCCGGCGGTCAGGTCACGGCGTGGGCCGGGAGGTCGGCGGCCGGGGCGGCCAGGGGCCCGCCCGGCGCGGCCCGCAGGGTGAGCACCATGGTGAGGCCGCCGCCGGGGGTGTCCTCGGCGCCGAGCGTCCCGCCCATGGCCTCCACGAAGCCTCGGGCGACCGCGAGGCCCAGGCCGACGCCCGCGCCGCGCGGGGCGTCGCCGAAGCGCTGGAAGGGCTCGAAGATGCCGTCCTTGGCCTCGTCGGGGACGCCGGGGCCGCGGTCGACGACCCGCAGCTCGACCCGGTCGCCGAGCGCGCTGGCGGCGACGGCGACGGGCACGCCCTCGGAGCTGTACTTCACGGCGTTCTCCACGATGTTGGCGACGGCCCGCTCCAGGAGGCCCTTGTCGACCTCGACCATGGGCAGCGTCTCGGGGATGTCGAGCTCGGCGCTGCCGTCCGGGACGCCGCCGAGGGCCATGGGGACGACCTCGTCGAGGTCGACGGGACGGATCAGGGGCGTGACGGTGCCGGTCTGGAGGCGGGACATGTCGAGGAGGTTGCCCACGAGGTGGTCCAGGCGGTCGGCGCCGGCCTCGATGCCCTCCAGGAGCTCGGCCCGGTCCTCCTCTGACCATTCGACGTCGTCGGAGCGCAGCGAGGAGACGGAGGCCTTGATGCTCGCGAGCGGGGTCCGCAGGTCGTGGCTGACGGCGGCGAGCAGGGACGTACGGATCTTGTTGCCCTCGGCCAGCTTCCGGGCCTCCTCCGCCTCGCCGACGAGCCGCTGCCGGTCGAGGACGACCGCGGCCTGGGCGGCGAAGGCGCCGAGCACCCGACGGTCCTCGGCGGGCAGCACCCGGCCCGACAGGGCGAGGGCCAGGTGGTCGCCGACCGGCATGTCGACGTCCGCGTCCTCGGGCCGTACCGCCGGGTGGGGGCCGACGCTGGCGGCCCGGGTCCAGGGCTCGACCTCGTCGCTCCGTTCGAGCAGGGCCACGGACTCCATGGAGAAGGTCTCCCGGACCCGCTCGAGGAGGGCCTCCAGGCTCGTCTCGCCGCGCAGCACGCTGCCGGCGAGGTAGGAGAGCACCTCGGACTCGGCGCGCAGCCTGGCGGCCTGGTGGGTGCGCCGGGCGGCCAGGTCCACCACCGAGGCGACGGACATCGCGACGCCGAAGAAGACGGCGATGGCGACGATGTTCAGGGGGTCGGCGATGGTCAGCCGGTGGAGCGGCGGGGTGAAGAACCAGTTGAGGAGGAGGGAGCCGACGGCCGCCGAGGCGAGCGCCGGCAGGAAGCCGCCGAGGAGCGCCGCGCCGACCGTCAGGGCGAGGAAGAGCAGCATGTCGTTGGCGAGGCCGAGGTCGGTGTCGACGTGCGTGAGGAGCAGGGCCAGGGTGACCGGGCCCGCGACGCCGACGAGCCAGCCGCCGAGGATCCGGGAGCGGCCGAGGCGGGCCCCGCGCGCGACCGGCAGGCCCCGGCCCTTGGCGACCTCGCCGTGGGTGACGATGTGGACGTCGAGGTCGGGTCCGGAGTCGCGGGCCACGGTCTGGCCGACGCCGGGGCCGAGCACGTACTGCCAGGTCCTGCGGCGGCTGGAGCCGAGGACGATCTGGGTGGCGTTGACCCCGCGGGCGAATTCCAGGAGCGCGGAGGGAATGTCGTCGCCTATGACGTGGTGGAACGTTCCGCCGAGATCTTCGACGAGGGTGCGCTGGACGGCCAGCTCCTTCGGGGAGGCCGCGGTGAGCCCGTCGCTGCGGGCGATGTAGACGGCGAGGACCTCGCCGCCCGCGCCCTTCTCGGCGAGCCGGGTGGCGCGCCGTATGAGGGTGCGGCCCTCGGGGCCGCCGGTCAGACCGACGACGATGCGCTCCCGGGCCTGCCAGGTGGAGCGGATGTTGTGCTCGCCCCGGTACCGCTGGAGGTACTCGTCGACCCGGTCGGCGGTCCAGAGCAGGGCCAGTTCGCGCAGGGCCGTGAGGTTGCCGGGGCGGAAGTAGTTGGAGAGGGCCGCGTCGACCTTGTCCGGGGTGTAGATGTTGCCGTGGGCCATCCGGCGCCGCAGGGCCTCCGGGGACATGTCGACCAGCTCGATCTGGTCCGCCCGGCGCACCACCTCGTCGGGGACGGTCTCCCGCTGCCGTACGCCGGTGATCGCCTCGACGACGTCGCCGAGGGACTCCAGGTGCTGGATGTTGAGGGTGGACACGACGTCGATGCCGGCCGCGAGGAGTTCGGCGACGTCCTGCCACCGCTTGGGGTTCCGGGAGCCCGGCACGTTCGTGTGGGCGAGCTCGTCGACGAGGGCGACCGCGGGACGGCGGGCGAGGACGGCGTCGACGTCCATCTCGGGGAAGGTGGTCCCCCGGTACTCCAGGATGCGGCGCGGGACCTTCTCCAGGCCGCGCAGCATCACCTCCGTACGCGGCCGCCCGTGGTGCTCCACGAAGGCCACCACGCAGTCCGTGCCGCGCTCCACCCGGCGGTGTCCCTCGGAGAGCATCGCGTAGGTCTTGCCGACGCCCGGCGCAGCGCCGAGGTAGATCCGAAGCTTGCCGCGTCCCATGGCTCGACCATACGTCCAGCCAATCGGACATTCCGTACGCGGGGAGAGGCCGGGGGCGGTATTGACGTGATCCTGATGTGCCCCGCGACCTGCTCGGTCGTCGGCCCGCCGGTCGGTTCGGCGCTCGATGATCTCGTCAGTGCTCGATGATCTCGCCGTCGCTCAGCTCCAGGACCCGGTCCGCCAGACCGAGCAGCTGGGGGTCGTGGGTGGCGACCAGGGCCGTGCAGCCCTCGCTGCGCACCACGGCACGCAGCAGCTGCATGACGGCGAGCCCGGTCTCCGCGTCCAGCTGGCCCGTCGGCTCGTCGGCTATCAGCAGCGCCGGCTTGTTCGCGAGGGCGCGGGCTATGGCGACGCGCTGCTGCTGGCCGCCGGAGAGCTCGCCCGGCCGCTGGTTCGCGTGGTCGGCGAGGCCCACGAGCCCGAGCATCAGGGCGACCCGCTCCTCGCGCTCCTCGGGGTCCGCCTTGCGCAGCCGCAGGGGCACGCCCACGTTCTCGGCGGCGGAGAGGATCGGGAGCAGCCCGAAGGACTGGAAGATGAAGCCGATCCGGTCGCGTCGCAGCTCCAGGAGCCCGTTCTCGCCGAGCGTGGAGAGGTCGGTGCCGTCGATGACGATCCGGCCCCCGTCGGGGGTGTCGAGGCCGCCCACGAGGTTGAGCAGGGTCGTCTTGCCGGAGCCCGAGCGGCCCTTGAGCGCGACGAGCTCGCCGCGCGGGATGTCGAAGGAGACCCCGCGCAGGGCGTGGACGGCGGCCTCGCCCGTGCCGTACGAGCGACGCAGGCCCTCGACGCGGACCATCGGCGGTCCGGCCGGGTCCTCGACGACGGCCGTGGCGGACCTGGTGCTGCTCTCACTCACCCTGTGCTCCCCCTCCTCGAACATCTGCGCCGTCAGTATGGTCCGCGGCCGGGTCCGAGGGCCAGAGCCGGGTCCGGGACCTGTGGAAAACGGCCGGTGGGCCGCTTCC
>NZ_MWIG01000063.1:16339-20280 GCF_002156145.1 Streptomyces sp. NRRL B-24572
GCGGCCCACCGGCCGTGTCTCGATCCCACCGGGTCCCGGCCCATCGGCCGTGTCCCGGTCGTGCCGGGTCGCCCGGGCGCCCCGGCAACCGTTCGTCAGCGGATCTCGGAGATCTCCGGACCGCGCTGGAGCTGACCCATGCCGCCGGAGAAGCGGGAGCTCTCCTGCTCCTCCTGCTGCACGCCGTCCGGCACCATCTGCGCGTCGTTCGGCAGCTTGAGGACGATCGGATCGCGCGGGGCCATCGGGCCGTCGCCGCGGACGACCACGGTGTCCCGGACGATCTGCTCCAGGAGGCCGGCGGCCTCGGGCTGGACCGCGCCCTGCCCGGAGATCACTCCGCGCAGGAACCAGCGGGGTCCGTCGACGCCCACGAAGCGGACCAGCTGCACGCCGCGGTTGCCGTCCGGCAGCTGCACCGGGACCTGGGCCCGCAGCTCCCAGCCGAGCGGGCCCTCGACCTCGTCGATGGCACCGCCCTGCTGGACGATGCCGGTGGCGATCTCGTCGCGGACCTCGCCCCAGATGCCCTCGTTCTTGGGGGCGGCGAAGGCCTGCAGCTGTACGGCGCTGTCGCGCAGGACGACGGTGGCCGCGACGATCGCGTCGCCCGCCACCTCCACGCGCAGCTCCATGCCCTCGACGCCGGGCACGAAGATCCCGCCGAGGTCCACGCGGCCCTCGTCGGGCTTGGCGACCTCGGAGATGTCCCAGGGTCCGTCGGGCCGGGGCGCCGGCGGAAGGTTCACGCGGCGCGGCGCCTCGGCGCCGTCCTCGTCCTCCACCGCGTCGACGACCTGCTCGGCCTCGCTCGCCGCGTCCTCGGCGGCACCGCTCTTCTTGCGACGTCCGAACACGTCACTGTCCTTCCCGGTCGGATACGACCGAAGCGTATCGATTCCCACCCGTTGTGCCGTCCACGGCGGCATGACCGCCGGTGGACCCGAAGCCCCCCTCGGCCCGCGCCGAACCGGGAAGCTCCGCCACCTCGTGGAAGCGCACCTTCTCGACCTGCTGGACGACGAGTTGGGCAATCCGGTCGAATCGTTCGAACCGCACGTCCTCGCGCGGGTCGAGATTGACCACGATCACCTTGATCTCTCCACGGTACCCGGCATCCACCGTCCCCGGGGCATTCACGAGCGCCACTCCGCAGCGGGCCGCGAGACCGGAGCGCGGGTGCACGAAGGCCGCGTACCCGTCCGGCAGGGCGATGGAGACCCCGGTGGGCAGCACGGCGCGCTCCCCGGGGGCCAGTACGGCGGCCTCGGTGGTCACGAGGTCGGCCCCGGCGTCGCCGGGATGCCCGTAGGCCGGGATCGGCACCTCCGGGTCCACTCGCCGGATCAGTACGTCGACAGGGTTGCGCATCAGGGGTTCACCTCGAAGGCGCGGGCGCGCCGGACCTGGTCGGGGTCGGACATGGCGGCCCGGATCTCCTCCGGGCGGCCGTTGTCGATGAAGTGGTCGACCTTGACCTCGATGAAGAGGGCGTCGGCGCGGACGGCGACGGGGCCTTCGGGCCCGCCGATCCTGCCGACGGCGGTCGAGTAGATCTTGCGGCCGTGCACGGCGGTGACGGCGGCCTCCAGGTGGAGCACGGTGCCGACCGGAACGGGCCGGGCGAAGTCGGTCTCCAGTCGTCCGGTCACGGCGATGACCCGCAGCAGCCAGTTCAGGGAGCCGAGGGTCTCGTCGAGCGCGGTGGCGAGCACGCCGCCGTGCGCGAGGCCGGGGGCGCCCTGGTGGTCGGGGGTCACCGTGAACTCGGCGGTGACCGTCACGCCCTCGCCCGCGCGCGCTTCCAGGTGGAGGCCGTGGGGCTGCCCGCCGCCGCACCCGAAGCAGTACTCGTAGTGCGCACCGAGCAGCTCGCCGGGGGCCGGCGCGTCGGGGTGGCGTACCGGCGGTATGGCGTCGGCCGGCGGGGTGAGGGCGGCAGATGTTGCAGTCACAGCCGCAGACCTTACCCGCGAGGATGCCCGCAGGTCGCGCCGTGCCGGGCCCCACACGGGTGGGCGCGGGTCGAGCCGTGCCAAGCTTGGACGCATGCAGCCTTCCGTACCGTCCCCGTCTCCGGCCCCCTCCCCCGCGCCCTCCGCGGCGCCGCGTTTCGACGAGCGGCTGTCGGCGCCCCGCTCGTGGTGGGTGATCGTGGGTCTGCTCGGCCTCTCCGGCGCCCTGATCATGTTCCCGCTGGGCACGGTCCCGATGCTGGGCGGCCTGATCGCGGCGGCGGTGATCGCCGGGGTGGTGGTCTCCTCGTACGGCTCCGCGCGGATCCGGGTGGTGGCCGGTTCGCTGGTGGCGGGCGACGCGCGGATCCCGGTCGCGGCGCTCGGGGCGGCCGAGGCGCTGGACGCGGAGGAGGCGCGCGCGTGGCGCATGCACAAGGCGGACCCGCGGGCCTTCATGCTGATGCGCAGCTACGTGCCGGGAGCGGTACGGGTCGAGGTGACGGACCCGGCGGACCCGACGCCGTACGTGTACCTGTCCAGCCGTGAGCCGGAGGCGCTGGTCGCGGCCCTGGAGGCGGAGCGCGCCCAGGGCCTGCGCTAGGACTTGTCCGGCCGATCAAGGCCGGCCCAAGCGGTCTGCAAGGATGCTGGGATGCAGCACATGCCGGATGACCCGTCGCTCCTGCCCGCCCCGTGGTGGGTGCCCGATGCAGGCATGCACGACTTCGAGCTGGAACTGCGTCGCGAGCTGGCTCCTGGACACCCCCTGCACGGAGCAGAGGCCACCGCAGCGGCACGATGCGAAGGATGCGACGACGTCCTGTTCAGGGTCGCGAACCGGCCGTTGCCCTGGGCTGTGGTTCACCTGACGTGGACAGGCCGCGAAGAACGTGCACCCTGGCCGATGACGACGTCGCTTGCAAGCCTGGCCGAACTCCTCACCGAGTGGGCCGACCACGGATGCAACGACGCCGAGGCATCGTCTCCGGGATCACGTTCGTAGCCAGATCGCGACAGACGCCGCAGTCGCGGTGCCGAGGAAGACGTAGCCGCGTTTGTCGTAGCGGGTCGCGACTGCCCGGGACTGCTTCAGGCGGTTGATCGCCCGCTCGACCGTGTTGCGCTTCTTGTACCGCTCCTCGTCGAAACCGGGTGGCCGCCCGCCACGTGAGCCTTTGCGCAGGCGGGCCGCCTGGCTGTCGGTCTTCTCTGGGATCGTGTGGCGGATGCCCCGCTGCCGCAGGTACTCGCGGATGGGGCCGTTGCTGTAAGCCTTGTCGGCCGCGAGGCTGTCGGGCTTCTTGCGTGGCCGGCCCAGGCCCGGTCTGGGCACCCGGATCTTCTCCAGGACCGGCTTGAACTGGGTGCAGTCCGCCCGCTGACCTGGTGTGACGATCAGGGACAGCGGGCGGCAGCGGCCGTCCGCGCTCAGGTGGAGCTTGCTGGTGAACCCGCCGCGCGAGCGGCCCAGGCCCTCGTTTCCAGCACCACCTCCACCAGGCGGGCGACGAGACTCTGCCACGGCGTCTCGTCCTGGTGTTCCACCCCTGCGGCCCCCTTTTGTCCCGGGGCCGGAGGCGGGTCGGTGCGGGCGCCGGCTGCATGTTGATGCGCGCGGACAATGGTGGAGTCGACCGAGATGTCCCAGTCGATCTCGCCTGCGGCGTCGGCCGCGGCCTGGACCTGCTGGAGCAGACGCTCCCAGGTGCCGTCGGCCGACCACAGGCGATGGCGTTCGTAGACGGTCTTCCACGGCCCGAACCGTTCGGGAAGGTCACGCCACTGCACCCCGGTCCGCACCCGGTGCAGAATCCCGTCGATCACCTGCCGATGATCCCGCCACCTGCCACAACGCCCGTTGCTCACCGGCAGGAACGGCCGCAGCCGTTCCCACTCAGCATCGCTCAGATCACCCCGCCCCATGCCCACAGCAACGACTCGTGCACGGACTAGTCACATGATCGGCCGGACAAGTCCTAGTCG
>NZ_MWIG01000630.1:0-5746 GCF_002156145.1 Streptomyces sp. NRRL B-24572
CCAGGCCGCGTCCTCGGCGGACAAGCTGACGTGGACGTACACGATCCGCAAGGACTCGACCTGGTCGGACGGGCAGCAGGCCACCGCCGAGGACGCGGCCTGGACCTTCAACAAGATGATGACCGACCCGAACGCCGCCACCGCCAACGGCAGCTTCACGGCCAACTTCGCGCAGGTCACCGCGCCCGATCCGCAGACGCTCGTCATCCGCCTGAAGAAGCCGCAGGCGACGATGACCGCCCTCGACGTGCCGATCGTGCCGAAGCACGTCTGGGAGAAGGTCACCGACTTCTCGAAGTTCAACAACGACAAGACCTTCCCGATCGTCGGGAACGGCCCCTTCGTCATCACGGACTTCAAGGTCGACCAGTACATCAAGCTCAAGCCGAACAAGAAGTTCTGGCGGGGCGCGCCCAAGTTCGACGAGCTGGTCTTCAAGTACTACAAGGACGGGGACGCCGCCGTCGCGGCCCTCCAGAAGGGCGAGGTGTCCTTCGTACCGAACCTGACGCCCGCCCAGGCGGCCGCCCTGAAGACCCAGAAGAACATCAAGGTCAACGACGCCCCCGGCCGCCGCTTCTACGCCCTCGCCACCAACCCGGGCGCGAAGGCCCAGGACGGCAAGACCTTCGGCAACGGCAACAAGGCGCTGCTCGATCCCGAGGTGCGCAAGGCGCTCTTCCTCGCCGTCGACCGCACCACCCTCGTCGACAAGGTCTTCCAAGGGCACGCCGTCGAGGGCGAGGGGTACATCCCGCCGCGCTTCGGCTCGTACTTCTGGAAGCCGGAGGCCGCGCAGAAGCGGGCGTACGACCCGGCCGGGGCGGAGAAGGTCCTCGACGCCGCCGGATACAAGAAGAACGCCGCCGGCAAGCGGCTCGGCAAGGACGGCAAACCGCTCGAGTTCCGGATCCTCTGTCACGCCACCGACCCGAACGACAAGGCCGTCGGCAAGTACCTCCAGGAGTGGTGGGGCAAGCTCGGCATCGGTCTGAAGGTCGAGTGCCTGGACAGCGTCTCCGACCCCTGGGTCAAGGGCGACTACGACCTGGCGTTCGACGGCTGGTCGGTCAACCCCGACCCGGACTACGTGCTCTCCATCCACACCTGCGGCACGCTCCCGGCGACCCCGAAGGACTCCGGCGCCACCGACAACTTCATCTGCGACAAGGAGTTCGACGGCCTCTACGCGCAGCAGGCGGTGGAGTACGACGCCGCCAAGCGGGCGGATCTGGTGAAGCGGATGCAGTCCCGGCTGTACGACACGGGGTACATGAACGTCATGGCCTATCCGAACGCCCTGGAGGCGTACCGCACGGACCAGATCAAGTCCATCACGACCATGCCCGAGGCCGCCGGGAACCTGTGGGGCCAGGACGGCTACTGGAGCTGGTGGTCCGCCGTGCCCGCGGCGCAGGCCGAGGACTCCGGCGGCGGCTCGTCCGCCGGGGTGGTCGTCGGCATCGTCGCGGCCGTGGTGGTCGTGGTCGGCGTCGGTGCCTTCCTCGGTCTGCGCCGCCGCTCCACCGCCGACGACCGCGAGTAGTACGTGACGACGGCAAGCACCTCCGCCGGCGTGGCGCGGGCCGAGGAGGCCCGCGCCACGGACGGCGCACCCCGCACCGGTTCCTCCCTCGGCTACCTCCGCCACGCGGCGGGGAAGCTGGGCGGCGCGCTCGTCTCGCTCCTCGCCGTCCTGGTCACCAGCTTCTTCCTCTTCCGGATCATCCCCGGTGACCCGGTGAAGGCGATGACCCACGGCGTGCCCACCTCGGCCGAGCAACTCGCCACGCTGCGCCGCCAGTTCGGTCTCGACCTGCCGCTGTGGCAGCAGTTCGCCGACTACTGCGCCAAGGCGCTGAGCGGCGACCTCGGCACCTCGTTCCAGTTCCACGCCCCCGTCGGGGACCTCATCGCGGAGAAGCTCCCGGCGACGCTGCTGCTCACCGGGGTCGCCGTGGTGATCTACTCGGCGCTCGGACTGTGGCTGGGCACCCGCTCGGCCTGGCGGCACGGCGGCCTCGGCGACAAGCTGAACACCGGCATCGCGCTGACCCTGTGGTCGGTGCCCTCGTTCTGGCTCGGACTGCTCCTCATCATCGTCTTCTCGGTGGGCATCGGGCCGATCCCGGGGCTCTTCCCGACCGGCGGCATGGAGTCGGGCACGGGCGAGACCGGTTTCGCGTACGTCCTGGACGTCGCCCACCACCTGGTCCTGCCCGTGGTCACGCTCGTCGCCGTCGGCTACGCGCAGACCCTGCTCGTGATGCGCTCCTCGCTCCTCGACGAGATGGGCGGCGACTATCTGACGACGGCGCGGGCGAAGGGTCTGCGGGACGACGCCGTGCGGCGCAAGCACGCCGTGCCCAACGCGCTCCTTCCGACCGTGACCATGATCTTCATCAACCTGGGCCACGTGGCGGCCGGTTCGATCCTGGTGGAGACGGTGTTCTCCTGGCCGGGGCTCGGCGGGCTGTTCTACCAGGCGCTGAGCGTGCCCGATCTGCCGCTCGTGCAGGGCCTGTTCGTGGTCTTCGCCGGAGCGATGATCCTGATGAACCTGATCGCCGACCTGCTCTATCCGCTGCTCGACCCCCGGGTGGGCCGATGACATCTCCGACGACCTCTCTCGCATGGGAGCGCCGCAAGGGTTCGGTGGCGCGTTTCTGGACGTCGTACCGGACCCACCGGGCCGGGCTCTACGGCCTGGCCGGCCTCGTCCTGATCGCGCTGCTCGCGCTCACCGCCCCGTGGACCGTCGGCTCCGACGTGCAGTCGGTGACCGAGGCGCCGGGCACGGCCCTGGAGCCGCCGAGCGCCGAGTTCCCGCTCGGCACCGACCAGTTCGGGCGCTCGCTGCTCGGCCTGCTGATCTGGGGCGCCCGGATCTCGCTGCTCGTCGGCCTGCTCGCTGCGACCCTGTCCGTCGCCATCGGGACCCTGGTCGGCATCATCGCCGGACACTACGGCGGCTGGTTCTCGACCGTCGTCATGCGGATCACCGACTGGTTCCTGGTGATGCCGACGCTGGTGCTCGCGATCGTCCTCGCCACCGTCATGTCCCGGTCCATGTGGACGGTGGTCCTGGCGATCGGCGTGACCTCCTGGCCGACCACCGCCCGTCTGGTGCGGGCGCAGACGATCGCGGTGGAGTCCCGCCCGTACATCGAGCGGGCGACCGCGCTCGGCGGCGGCCACCGGCACGTCATGACCCGGCACGTGCTGCCGAACGTGATGCCGCTGGTCCTCGCGCAGACCACCCTCGGCATCTCGACGGCCATCCTCACCGAGGCGACCCTCGCCTTCCTCGGCCTCGGCGACCCGACGGTCGTCTCCTGGGGCGGGATGCTCCAGGACGCCCGGGAGGCGGGTGCCGTCTCCTCCGGGCACTGGTGGTACCTGGCCCCGCCCGGGATCGCGATCGCCCTGGTCGCGCTCGCGTTCACGCTCTGCGGCCGGGCCGTGGAGTCCGTACTGAACCCGAAGCTGGGGGTGGGGCGATGAGCCTCCTGGAGGTACGGGACCTCAGGGTGACGTACGGGTCGGGCGCGGCCGCCGTGCCCGCCGTGCGCGGGGTCGACCTGACCCTGGAGCCGGGGACCAAGCTGGGAGTGGCCGGCGAGTCGGGCTGCGGCAAGTCCACGCTGGCGCTCGCGCTCCTTCGCCTCCTTCCGGCCTCGGCGCGGATCGAGGGCGAGATCCTGCTCGACGGCGACGACGTCCTCGCCATGTCATGGGGGCGGTTGCGGGCCGTGCGCTGGGCGGGCGCGTCGATCGTCTTCCAGGGCGCGATGCACTCTCTGAACGCGGTGCACCGGATCGGGGACCAGATCGCCGAGCCGATGCTCGTGCACGGCCGGGCGACCCCGACGGCGGCCCGCAGGCGGGTCGGTGAGCTGCTCGAACACGTCGGTCTTCCGGCGGCCCGGGCCGCGGCCTATCCGCACGAGCTGTCCGGCGGGCAGCGGCAGCGCGTGATGATCGCGATGGCGCTCGCCTGCGATCCGCGCCTGATCGTCGCGGACGAGCCGACGACCGCGCTCGACGTGATGATCCAGGCGCAGATCCTGCGGCTGATCGAACGGCTCGTCGCCGAGCAGTCCATCAGCCTCCTGATGATCAGCCACGACCTGGCGGTCCTCGCCGACACCTGCGACCGGCTCGCCGTGATGTACGCGGGCCGGGTCGTCGAGGAGGGGCCGGCACGGGCGGTGTACGAGGCGGCCGCGCACCCCTACGGGCGGGCGCTGTCCTCTGCGTTCCCCCGCATCGGGGACCTCGCGTCCCGGCGGGCACCGCGCGGCCTGCCCGGCGACCCGCCGGACCCGGCGGACCTGCCCGGCGGCTGCACCTTCCATCCGCGCTGCCCCGTGGCGGTGGACGCCTGTGCGGAGCTCGATCAGGAACTGCGGGAGGCGGGCGCGGGGCGCCGGGCCGCCTGCGTACACGTGGGGAGCACGTCATGAGCGGCGAGGCGCGTGGGGAACACGCCACGAGCACCGAGGCGCACGGGGAGCACTCCATGATCACCGAGGCGCATGGGGAACACGCCACGAGCACCGAGGCCCCCGCACGCCCTCTCCTGTCGGCGCGCGGACTGCACGTGGCCTTCCCCGGCCGCCGGGGTGCGCCGCCCGCGCGCGCGGTGGACGGCGTGGACCTGGACATCGGCGCCGGGGAGATCGTGGCCCTGGTCGGCGAGTCGGGCTGCGGCAAGACGACGCTGGCGCGCTCGCTGCTCGGCCTGGTCCGGCCCACGGCGGGGACGGTCGCCTTCGACGGGCAGCCGCTCGCGTACTCCTCGGGGGCGCTCAGGGCCTACCGGAAGCGGGCGCAGCTGGTCCTCCAGGACCCGAGCGGTTCGCTGAACCCCCGGCACACCGTGTACGACGCGGTGGCGGAGGGGCTGCGGATCCACGGGTACGCGGGGGACGAGCGCGCGGCCGTGGGCGAGGCCCTGGCCCGGGCGGGACTGCGCCCCCCGGAGCGGTTCTTCCTCCGCTACCCGCACGAGCTGTCCGGGGGGCAGCGGCAGCGCGTGGTCATCGCGGGCGCGCTCGTCCTGGAACCCGAACTGATCGTCGCCGACGAGCCGGTGGCGTCCCTGGACGCGTCGGTACGGGGAGAGATCCTGGCGCTGCTGCTACGGCTGCGCGACGAACTCGGCCTGTCCGCGCTGGTGGTGACGCACGACCTGGGGCTCGCGTGGAACATCGCGGACCGGGTGGCGGTGATGTACCTGGGCCGGGTCGTGGAGACGGGGTCGGTGGAGTCGGTCCTGACGAACCCTCAGCATCCTTACACCCGGGCGCTGTTGTCGGTCCTTCCGGAGTCGGAGGGCGCCCCGGTGGTCCTGACGGGCGAACCCCCGGACCCGTCCCGCATCCCGTCCGGCTGCCGCTTCCACGTCCGCTGCCAGCTCCTCGCCTCGGGCGAGGCGGCGCCGGTCGCGGACCGCTGCCGGGGGGAGGACCTGCCGGTCCTGGGCGGCGGCGGGGAAGCGGTCGCCTGCCACTGGGTGACGCGGGGGGCCTGAGCCGGGCCCGTTGTGGGCGGCCGTTCCACCGGGCCGGCGCCCCACCGTTGTGGGCGGCGCCCCGCCGTTGTGGGCAATCGTTCCGCTGGGGCGGAACGGGTGGGCACAACGGACCCGCGCCCTGCCGGCGCCCGAGGCTCCCGGGCCTGAACCCGCACCGGATGCGCGCCGCCGCTGGGGTGCGGGTCAGGGCGCGGAAGCCTGGGCCCG
>NZ_MWIG01000631.1:0-11582 GCF_002156145.1 Streptomyces sp. NRRL B-24572
AGGGGGCCTTGCGGCAAGGCCCCCTCCGTGGCGCACAATCGCCCCTCGAAGCCAAAAGATGCACGAAAACGGGGTTTTTACTTCATGACGTCCCTTACTGCCGGCGTGTTCGACCTCTCCGGCAACCTCTCTCCCAAGGCCGACCCGGCGCTCATCGCCGCCGACGAGCAGCACTTCGCGGCCATCGCCCGGTGCCTCGACGAGACGATCACCGAGCTGTCCGAGCGGCTCGACGCCGAGCGGAAGGCACCCGGCGGGGTCGGCCGGGAGGCGATGGACCGGGACGCGGAGATCCACCGGCTGAGCGGCCGCCTGCGGACCCTGCGCCGCTTCGGCCTCGACCTGTGCCTGGGCCGCGTGGTCGGCTCGGAGGGCACGCAGGGCACGGGCGGCGAGGGCGACACGCAGGGCGAAGGCGGCGCGGACGGCTCCGAGCCGCTCTACATCGGCCGTCTCGGCCTCACCGACAGCACCGGCCGCCGGCTGCTCGTCGACTGGCGTTCCCCGGCGGCGGAACCGTTCTTCGCGGCGACGCATGCTCACCCGATGGGGCTGGCGAGCCGCCGCCGCTACCGCTGGTCCGGCGGCCGGATCACGGACTACTGGGACGAGGTCTTCACCGCCGAGGGCCTCGAAGGGCATGCCGCGCTCGACGACCAGTCCGCGTTCATCGCGAGCCTGGGCGGCAACCGCTCGCCCCGGATGCGGGACGTGCTCGCGACGATCCAGTCCGACCAGGACGCCATCATCCGCGCGGGCTCGCGCGGCGCCCTCGTCGTCGACGGCGGCCCCGGTACGGGAAAGACGGTCGTCGCCCTGCACCGCACCGCGCACCTGCTCTACTCCGACCCGCGCCTCGGGCACCGCCGGGGCGGCGTGCTGTTCGTCGGCCCGCACCAGCCCTACCTGAACTACGTCGCCGACGTCCTGCCCAGCCTGGGCGAGGAGGGCGTACGGACGTGCACCGTGCGGGACCTGGTCGCCGAGGGCGCGAAGGCGCCGGCGGAGACCGACCCGGAGGCGGCCCGCCTGAAGTCGACGGCGGACATGGTGAAGGCGATCGAGAAGGCCGTGGCGTTCTACGAGGAGCCGCCCACCGAGGGCATGACCGTCTCCACCCACTGGTCGGACATCCGGCTGACCGCCGCCGACTGGGCGGAGGCCTTCGACGCGGTGGAGCCCGGCACCCCGCACAACGAGGGGCGCGAGCAGGTCTGGGAGCACCTGGTCTCGATCCTCTTCGACAAGTACGACGGCGAGGAGATCCCGGAGCAGCAGTTCCGGAAGTCGCTGCGCCAGGACCGGGAGCTGACCGGGGCCCTGAACAGCGCGTGGCCGATGCTGGAGGCGGCCGACCTCGTCGGCGACCTGTGGACGGTTCCCGCGTACCTGAGGATGTGCGCGCCCTGGCTGACCCCCGACGAGGTGAAGCGGCTGCGGCGCGCGGACGCCCAGGCGTGGACGGTCTCGGACCTGCCGCTCCTGGACGCGGCCCGGCAGCGGCTCGGCGACCCGGAGACGGCCCGGCTGAAGCTGCGGCGCAAGGCCACCGTCGCCGCCGAGCGCGAGCGGATGGCCGGCGTCATCGACAGCATCGTCGCGGCCGACGCCGACGGCGAGGGCGCGGTCACGATGCTGCGGGGCAAGGACCTCCAGAACAGCCTGATCGACGAGGACGCCCTGCCGACCGCCGAACTGGAGCCGCTCGACGGTCCGTTCGCGCACATCGTGGTGGACGAGGCGCAGGAACTGACCGACGCGGAATGGCAGATGCTGCTCCTGCGCTGCCCCTCGAAGAGCTTCACGATCGTCGGCGACCGCGCCCAGGCCCGGCAGGGCTTCACCGAGTCGTGGCGGGAGCGCCTGGAGCGGGTCGGCTTCGACCGCATCGAGACGACGTCCCTGAGCATCAACTACCGCACGCCGGAGGAGGTCATGGCGGAGGCCGAGCCGGTCATCCGCGCCGCGCTCCCGGACGCCAACGTGCCGACGTCCATCCGCGGCAACGGCATCCCCGTCACCCACGCCCCGGTCACCGACCTGGAGCAGATCCTCGACACCTGGCTCGCCGAGAACGCCGAGGGCGTGGCCTGCGTCATCGGCGCCCCGGCGTTCGCGGAGCGCCCCCGCGTCCGCTCGCTCACCCCCTCCCTGTCGAAGGGCCTGGAGTTCGACCTGGTGATCCTGGTCGACCCGGAGGACTTCGGCGAGGGCGTCGCGGGCGCGGTCGACCGGTACGTGGCGATGACCCGCGCGACGCAGCGCCTGGTGATCCTGGAGGGCTGAAAAGGAAATGAGCGCCGCCGGGCCCCCTTGATACGGTGGCCGAATGGCAGCGATCAAGGAAATCCAGGTCACCCTCGACTGCGCGGAGCCCGCGCGCCTCGCCGAGTTCTGGTGCGAGGTGCTGGGCTACGTCCTCCCTCCGGTCCCCGAGGGGTTCGCCACCTGGTCGGAGTACCACCGGTCGCTGCCGTTCGAGGAGCAGCCGGTGTACTTCGCCTGCTCCGACCCCACGGGCGCGGGCCCGCGCGTGCTCTTCCAGCGCGTCCCCGAGGGCAAGACCGTCAAGAACCGGGTCCACATCGACGTCCGGGCCGGCAAGGGCCTCGTGGGCGACGAGCGCCTCGCCACCCTGGAGGCCGAGAGCGAGCGCCTGGTGAAGCTCGGCGCGACGCACCTGTACACGCAGTACGCCGACGGGGAGAACGAGTCCTGCATCACCCTGCAGGACCCCGAGGGCAACGAGTTCTGCCTCGACTGAGCACCTGACGGCGTACGAAGCGGCCTCCGCCCCGTGACGGGGCGGAGGCCGCTTCGGCGTACCGGGTCGGGCGGCGCCGCGACACGGGCTGCCCCGACGTCCCCATAAGTACCGGGGGAAAGAACCAACCACACCCCACCTGCTCTGAGTGGTCACAGCTGAGGGGGCGCGTCACTCACACGAGGGAACTCTGCCAACTCGGGTGGATTTCGGGGTGGTTGCCTGGCATATGCTCCGGCCAACCGAACTGAAAATGCTCGGCCCCCGGCAGGACGGCAATCCTGGCGAGGGCCTGGCCATCGAGGAAGAGAACAGCTTCCCCATGGATACCCAGCACCTTAGCGCGCCCGTTTCCGGCGCGGGCGTCATCCACGCCAACGTGACCCACACGGCGAACTTCACCGTCGTCGGCAACCACCTCGCGCAGCACGAGCACCTCTCGCTCACCGCGATGGGTCTCGCCCTCCACATCCAGTCACTGCCCGCCGGTTCCCGCGTCGGCGTCAAGCACTTCGCCGCGCGCTTCCCCGAGGGCGAGATCCGCGTCGCCGCCGCCCTGCGCGAGCTTGAGGCCCACGGCTACCTGAGCCGGACCCGCGAGCGGCTCCCCAGCGGCCGGATCGTGACCCGTACCGTCTCGTACAACAACCCGGGCGCGACGGAGCCCCCGGAGCCGGACGGCGACCCGGACCCCGACAAGGCGCCGGTCCCGGACCCCGACAAGGCGCCGGTCCCGGACCCCGGTCAGGCGCCGGACGCGGTCCCGAGCCCCCGCCAGGAGTCCGCGCCGGTACGGGGCGAGACCCCCGCCCTCCCGCAGAACCCGGCCGTCGAGCTACTGCTCGGCCTCCGCAGCCACGACGCCCGCTTCCTGCTCTCCGAGCGGGACGTCCGGCACCTGGCCCCGGGCGTCGACGCCTGGTTCGCCCGGGGCGCGACCCCCGACGCCGTCCGCCGCACGCTCCTCGCCGACCTCCCGGAGCCGCTCAAACACCCGGCGGGCCTCCTCTCCCACCGCCTGAAGGCCCTCCTGCCGCCCCCGCTCCCCGCCGTGCCTCCGGTCCAGGGCCCGCCGCCCATCCAGACCTGCGTCACCTGCGAGGAGGTCGCCTTCCGTGCCTGGGAACCGGGCCGCTGCCCCGACTGCGAGGCGGACGCGGACGCGGCGGCGGTGGCGGCGTGAAGCGCCGTGTCCGTTCGGCAGGCGTGGGTATGCTGGCATACGTGAAGCGGACGACGATCAAGATCGACGAATCGCTGGACGCCCGTATGCGTCACGAGGCTGCCCGGCGAGGCATGACCGTCTCGGAGTGGACGCGCGAGGCCATCGCCGCCCACCTGCCCGGTGACGAGCAGGGTGACGCCCCTGTGCGGCGCAGGTTCCACTCCACGGGGTCGGGTGCCAGTGGGCGCAGCGACATCGCGGAGCGCATGGAGGAGCTGCTGGCCGGCCTGGCCGACGGGCGGGACCTCATCGCCGAGGAGGAGGCGCGCGGGGTGCGGCGCACCGCATGAGCGCGCTGATCGTCGACGCCGGACCGCTCTACGCCCTGCACGACAGGACGGACGCCTGGCACCACCGTTGTGTGCGGCTCCTGGAGACCCATCCCGGGCCTCTCGTCGTCCCCACCCTCGTCATCGCCGAAGTCGCCCACCTGCTCGGTCGCCGTCTTGGGACCCGCTCGGAGCTGCTGTTGGCCCAGGATTTCGCCGAAGGGCTCTTCGCGGTCGAACCCGTGCACCCGGGGGACTGGCTGCGGATCGCCGAGCTGGTGGCCCAGTACGCGGGTTTTCCGCTCGGTCTCGTGGACGCGTCCGTCATCGCCTGCGCCGAGCGGCTCGGCGTGCGGGAGGTCGCCACCGTGGACCGCCGCCACTTCGGCGCGGTCCGCCCCGCGCACGTCGACGCGTTCACGCTCCTGCCCTGACGGGCGCGGGTTTGTCAGTGGGCTTCCGCAGCGCCCTTGACCCCGGCGACGAAGGACGCCCAGGCGCCGGCCTCGAAGACGAGCGCGGGGCCGGTGGGGTTCTTGGAGTCGCGGACGGGGACGAGGGGGAGGTGGTCGGCGACTTCGAGGCACTGGCCGCCGTCCTCGTTGCTGTAGGAGCTCTTGCGCCAGGTGACGGTGCTCAGATCGACGGCTCGCACGCTGCTTCCTCCAACGTTCGCATGATGAACTTCCGTGAATCCGCCGGGGAAAGGGCCAGATCACGGACGAGATCGTATCGGTGCTGAAGCCGGTCGACGGCGGCTGTTTCCTCCACGACTTCGCCGGCGTGGGCGGTCTCCACCCAGGCCACGGTTCGGCCGTCCGTCGGCTTCAGGAACATCAAGTCCGTGCCCGCGAGGGCGTACGGGCCGGCGGAGTGGGGCACCACCTGAATGGCGACGTTCCGGCGGTCGGCCATGGTCAGCAGGTACTCCAGCTGCTCCTGCCACTGCGCCCGAACCGGCAGCGGAGTGCGGAGCACGGTCTCCGAAAGGATCGTGCGGAACAGGGGAGCGTTCTCCCCTTCCAGCACGGCTCGGCGCCCCAGGCGCGCCTCGACCTGCCGGGTCAGCTCATCGCCCTCGTAACCGTCGGCCGACCCCATCAGAGTGCGTGCGTACGCCTCGGTCTGGAGCAGGCCCGGCAGCAGGAAAGGGGCGTAGCTCCACAGGCTGATCGCCTCCGCCTCCAGCGTCATGTACCGCCGGTACCGCTCCTTGAACTGGGTCGGGTCCGCCACCGCCAGTTCCCACAGCGTCAGCAGTAACTTCGGCGTCCCGTAGTACTGGTCCAGGGCCTGGACGACCTCCGGGCCGCCCAGCGTCTCGCCCTTCTCCATCTTCGAGAACAGCGACCAGTCCCAGCCCAGCGCCTCGCCCAGCTTCCGCAGGCTGAGCCCCCGCTCGGCCCGCAGTGACTTCAGCTCCTCCGTGAACCGCTTCCTCGGCTCCTGGCTGCGGCCCGTCACGGCCCGTCTCGGCGGCATCGCGCACTCTCCCTCGTGGAAGGTGTGGAACTACCGCGCGACCTGCGGAGGTACAGCCCGCCACCGCTCCGGGTTCCCTGTTTCCCGGTCCATCCTCGTAGCGCCGGGATCACAGAGGGTAGTCCACGGAGAGGAGCGGAACCCATGGAACGCGGAGCTTGGGTCTACGACCAAGTGGCGGGTGTGGTCGGTGAGTTCAGAGGGGTCGCGGGGCCGTACGCGATGCTCCGTCCGGTCGGCGGCGGCCGTGAGTGGCAGGCCGATCCCGCCGATCTGCGCCCTGCCACCCCCGCCGAACGCCTGAGCGCGGGGGTGCGGGCGGCCAACGAGCGGGCCCGGGGGCCGCAGGTGCAGCCCGTGCCCGATCTGAGCCGCCCGCCGGAGCCCGTACCGCACTGCGTCGCGTGTGCGCTGCTCGTACGGGAACGGCGGGAGGCCCGGGGGAGGTTCGACCACAGTGCGGTGACGGACGCCAACGTGCTGCTCCGGCGCCACCTGTGGCAGGACCACCCGTGAAGAGGTCAGATGCCCCGCGGGTCCCGCTTCATGGCCCACAGGACCGGGCCGCCGCCCGGCAGGGCGAACTCGTCGACGACCTTGAAGCCGAAGTGCTCGTACACCGGCAGGTTGTCCGGCTTCGAGGACTCCAGGTAGACCGGCATCCCCGCCGCGTCGGCCTTCGCGAGGCCCGAGCGGAGGAGGGCCGAGCCGTGGCCCTGGCCCCGGGCGGAGGGGTCGGCGCCGATGACGGCGAGGTACCAGTGGGGTTCCTTCGGCCCGTGCTCGGCGGCCGCCATGACGGCCTGCTCGAAGGCCGGGGCGCGGTCGCCGAGGATCTCCACGAGCTCCGCGATGGTCTCCGCGTCGGGGACGGCCTTGTCCGCGCCCTCGGGCGACACCCAGAACGCGGCCGCGGACCCGGTCCGCTCGCAGACGCCGTGCAGGCCGTACTGCCGGGTGAACAGGGTCGTGAAGTAGCGGCCGAGGCCCGCCTCGCGCGTCGCCTCGTCGGGGAAGAACCAGCGCATCATCGGGTCGTCCCCGAAGGCGGAGGCCAGGGTGCGGCCGACCATGGGCGCGTCGTCGATCGTTGCCGGTTTCGGTATGTTCGACAGGGTCATACGGGTCATTCTGCACCCGTGATGATCTTGGTCCGCGGGAGGGGGTGGCCCCCGCGCTCCGCCCCTGGTCAGGCCGCCGCGGGCTGGGGGGCGGTGCGGAACAGGCGTACCGCCGCCGTCGCCGGCAGGGCGATGCCCACGGCGAGGAGGAGCAGCAGTTCCGTCGGGCCGAAGCGCGCGGCCAGCAGGAACATGCCGAGGAGGAACGCGAACGACGTCCCGAGGGTGAGGGTGGTCGCCAGGGTCTTGGTGCGCTGCTCCCACACGTCGGACGTCCACAGCAGGCCGAGGCCCACGGCGATCACGGCCAGTCCGACGAGGGGGTTGGCGAGCGTGGCGATGCCGCTGACGCCGAGCAGGACGGCGGTGGCGACCGTCCGCGTCCGGGGCTGGGTCTTGGGTTCGGTGGTGGCGGTGGTGGCGGTCTCCGGCTCCTCCTCGCGCGCCGCCGCCACGATGGCGGTGGGGCTGCCGAGCCGTTCCAGGGCCGTGCGGACGGTCTTCGCGTCCTGCTCGTCCCCGACGGCGACCGCGAGGTGTTCGCGCAGGTCGGCGAGGAGTTCCTCGCGGCGCCCTGTGGGCAGGAAGGACGCCTCCCGCTCGATCGTGGCCAGGTAGTCGGTCACGAGGGGGTGCTCGGTGCCGGTCATGCGGAGCCTCCATGGGATGCGGTCAGGAAGTGGTCGACGCCGTCGCGGAAGCGCGGCCAGTCCTCGGCGAACTCGGCGAGCGCGGTCCTGCCCGGTGCGGTGAGCGTGTAGTAGCGGCGGGCGGGGCCGGTGGCCGACTCGCGCAGCTCGGTGTCGACGAGCCCGTCGCGGCGGAGCCGGGACAGCAGGGGATAGATCGTGCCCTGGCTGGTGGTCATCACGCTGACCGCGGCCAGCTCGTCGAGGATCTCGACGCCGTAGCGCGGGCCGTCGCGCAGCAGGGCGAGGACGCAGTACTCCAGTACGCCCTTGCGCAGCTGACTGGCGACCTTTCCGGTCGCCGTCTCGGATCTTGCTTCGCCAGGAACCATGTAATGCAAGATACCCCCGAGGGGGCCGCCGATCAACGTCCGGACCGCGTGCGACGATGGCCGTGTGCGTGAACTGAGCGAGTTGACCGGGACCGACGAGCCGGCGTGGCCGCAGCTCGAAGCCGAGCTGCGGGCGGCGAAGGTGTCCGTCGAGGTCCTCGCCGCCGACCCCGCGCGGGCGGCGGCCACGCTCCTGCAGACGCAGGTCACCGTCCGCTCGTACCTCGGGGCGTTCCTGTTCCACACCGGCGGCGCGCTCGTCGACGACGGCTGGCTGCGGGTGTACGGCAGCCCGGCCGCCCACAACGACCGGCGCCTGCCCGGCCTCGCCCGGATCAACGGCTACCCCGACGAGCCCGACCCCGCCTGGCGGCCCGCCGCCGGGCTCGTCGTCGCCCACGACGTCCTCGGCGGGGCCTTCGCGATCCAGGGCGGTACGGAGGAGGAGACCGGACTGCCGGGCCGCCCCGGCGAGATGGTGTACTTCGCCCCCGACTCGCTGCGCTGGGACGCGATCGGCGCCGGCTACGGGGCCTGGCTGTCGTGGGTCCTGGCCGGGGGCGTCGAGGAGTTCTACGAGGGTCTGCGCTGGCCCGGCTGGCGCGAGGAGGTCCCCGGCCTGACCGGCGGGGAGGGCCTCAGCCTCTACCCGCCCCTGTGGTCCGCCGAGGCGCACCAGGACCTGGCCGGGACCAGCCGCGCGGTCGTCCCCCTGGGGCAGCTGCTCGGGCTCGGGCGCGAGACGGCCCTGCAGCTCGACGGGACCGACCCCGGTTTTCTGGGTGACGTGTAGGGCCCGTCCGCCGGACCAGGTCCGGGTCGGCCGGACCAGGTCCGGGTGCGCCGGACAGAGGCCCCAGCTGCCGCTCGCCGTCGCGAGGCCCTAGTCGCCGCTCGCCGTCGCGAGGGCCTTCCGCCGCATGTTCCGCAGTGCGGCGAGCTCGTCGGCGTAGCCCGCGCCCAGTGTCTTCTCGGCGTCGGTCTGCGCCGCCGTGACGACGGCGGTGAGGCCGGCCCCGGCCTGGCAGTCCGCGTCCGCCCTGGACAGCTTCAGCTCGACCCCGGCGACGGCGTGCAGCTTGGCCTGGTCCTGGCCGGCCTGCCGGAGCTGCCGGTCCACCGTGCTCTGCGGGTCACCGAACGCCTTCGCCTCCGCTCCCGCCTCCTTCATGCAGGCGCGCCAGGAGTCCTGCGCCGCGAGGTACCGGCGGTCGGCCCTGACCTTCTCGACGACCGCGTCGCTCAGCACCTGGAAGGTGTTGTACAGCTTGTAGTAATCCGCCCCGAAGAGCCGGGACTTGGCGTCGCTGACGCAGGAGTCCGCCTGGTAGAAGAACTGCCGCTTCATCGGCATCGCCAGGTCCACCCGGTGGGCGGGGGTGCCGAGCAGCGCCTCCTTCCAGCGCTCGTTCGCGCCCTCCGCCGCGTTGACGTCCGCCGGCGGCCGCATCGACAGCGCGGTGCTCGTGATGCCGTACCCGTCGTTCACCGCCTGCGCGACGCCGAGCAGCCCGTACGGGTTGACGTCGGCGAGGTGGTTCCCCGTGGCCAGCGGCTGGGGGCGGTAGGTGAACCCGCGCCGCTTCATGCAGGCGGCGACGAGCTCCTCCTCCGCCGTGTGCAGCGCCGCGCGCTCCGGCTCGGGGTAGTAGGTGACGCCCTGGAAGGGGCGCGGGGCGGGGCGTGGCGCGGGGCCGGGTGCGGCGGTGCCGCCGGACGTCGAGCATCCGGCGGCACCGAGACCCAGAAGCAGCGCCACGGCTGCGGTGCGTCTCCTGGAGCTGCTCATCGAATTAGTACGTGCACCACTTGTTGGAGCCGATGGTGCTCAGGTTGTCGCCGATGAGCCTCCAGCCGGTGCCCCGGTCCAGCGCCCAGCCGGTGCCCTGGTAGCCCGTTGCCTTCCACAGCACCACGTTGCAGCTGTTGCCGTTGTTGAAGGCCGAGCCGCCCAGGGCGTTGTTGAAGTTGTTGTACATGGTGAGGTCGGAGTTGTTCTGGTAGACCGTCTGCACACTGCCCTGGTAGTCCGAGAGCCAGTACACGCACAGCCCGCCGCTGGCACAGCCCGCCGGGGCCGCGTTCGCCGCCGGTGCGACGGCCGCCGCGCCGAGGGCCACTCCTGCCGCCATGCCGAGGGCGGCGAGCGATCGCTTGAGGTTCATGAGGTGTTCTCCCGTATCTCGTGCACCGGGGTTTTCGGTGCGGCACGACACTGCCAGCGGCGGCCAACGGATCTTCAAGACGCTTCCAACGAGCGCCCAAGGGAAGGACGTTGAAGCGCAGGTCGGACGGTGTGGAGGGCGCGCCACGCCGATAGTTGAAACCGGCGACAAACGTGTTCGCGCCGATGCATTCTGGCCATCGACAGGAAGATCGACGGGGGAGTACGGGGGTACGCGATGTGGTCTGTGGTCTCGGCAGGGGAGTTGCCCGCGCAGGAACGGTTCGACTGGTTCGCCGACCTGGTCAGCCGGGAGGTGATGCCCACCGCGCTCAGCGTCGACCGGACCGCCGACTTCCAGGCCGAGGCGGCCGTACTGGACCTCAAGACGGTGCGCATCGCCCGGTTCGGCTTCTCGCCCCTGCGGTCCCGCCGTACGCCCGCGCTGATCCGGCGCGGCGACCCGGAGCAGTACCAGCTGGGACTGATGCGGCGGGGCGCCACCGTCCTGTCCCAGCACCGCAACGACTGCAGCGTCGGGGCGGGCGACCTGGTCTTCTGGGACACCTCGCGGCCCTCCGACGCGGCCATGCCCATCGCGTCCGGGCCCGTGCAGCTGACCATGCTGCAACTCCCGCGCGACGTCCTGCCCCTGCGCAGCCGGCGGATCGACCGGCTGCTCGCCAGCCGGATCCCCGGAGGACACGGGCTCGGGGCGGTCCTCGCCTCCTACCTCGGCTCCCTGGAGGGCCACGCCGGACAGTGCGCGCCCGAGGACCTGCCGCGACTCGGCTCCGTCGTCGTCGACCTCGTCGCCGCCTGCCTCGCCCAGAACCTCGACGCCGAGGAGCAACTCCCCGCCGAGGCCCGGTCGCGGGCCCTGATCCAGCGGATCCACACCTTCGTCGACACCCACCTCGGCGACCCCGACCTCACCCCGGCCGCCGTCGCCGCCGCCCACCACATCTCCGTACGGACCCTCCACCAGCTGTTCCAGGCCCACGGCGAGGGCGAGACCGTCCACGCCCGCATCCGGCGCCGCCGCCTGGAGCGCTGCCGCGACGAGCTCGCCCGCCCCGAACTCGCCGGACGCCCGGTGCAGGCCGTCGCCGCGCGCTGGGGGTTCAGCGGCCCGGCGGTCTTCAGCCGCGCCTTCCGGACGGCGTACGGACTCAGCCCCACCGAGTACCGCGCGCTGAGCGTCAAGGAGGACCGCGCCGAGCGCACAGCGGGAGGGGCCGCGCGTTCCTAGGCTCGGAGCCGTTCGACAGGCTTCGGGAGGACGGGGGAGGGATCACAATGACCAGGAACAACGACCAAGGGATCTGGGACTTCGACGCGTGAGGACCATCACCGTACGCACACGGCGGCTCGACCTCGTGCCGCTCGCCGTCACGCACGCCGATGAGATGGCCAGGGCGCTCGCCGACCCCGCCCTGCACGTCTTCATCGGCGGCACCCCGCTGACCGGGCCCGAACTGCGGGCCCGGTACGAGCGGCTGACCGCCGGGTCGCCCGACCCGGCGGTCAGCCGCT
>NZ_MWIG01000632.1:0-2579 GCF_002156145.1 Streptomyces sp. NRRL B-24572
GCAACACGTACAACGTGGTGGACGTGCAACTGGCCCCCGGTGTGACGGTCCCCGACATCACCCTTGAGCGGAACGTCTACACGACGTCCTCGTGCGGGCTGTGCGGCAAGGCCAGCCTGGACGCGGTCCGCACCACGGCCCGCTTCCCGATCGCCGACGCTCCCCCGGTACGGGTCAGCCCCGAGCTGCTTTCGGTGCTCCCGGAGCGCCTGCGGGCCGCGCAGCGGGTCTTCGACTCGACCGGCGGGCTGCACGCGGCGGCGCTGTTCGCGGAGGACGGCGAACTGCTCGACGTACGGGAGGACGTGGGCCGGCACAACGCCGTGGACAAGCTGGTCGGGCGGGCGCTGCGGGAGGGCCTGCTGCCGCTGGAGCGTGCGGTGCTGCTCGTGTCGGGTCGGGCCTCGTTCGAGCTGGCGCAGAAGGCGGTGATGGCGGGGATCCCGGTGCTCGCCGCGGTGTCCGCGCCGTCCTCGCTCGCCGTGGACCTGGCCGCCGAGACGGGCCTGACGCTGGTCGGCTTCCTGCGCGGGCCGGACATGAACGTGTACGCGGGCGAGCACCGGATCGTGCTCTGACGGTTCCGTCAGTTCTTCGGCGGGTCGATCATCTGGAGTTCGAGGGCCGCCGGGGGCGGTACGACGCCGGGGCCGCCGGCGGCCGTCCAGGCGAGGACCTCGTCGAGGCAGTCCTCGTCGGCGCTCCAGCCGATCCAGGCGGCCCTGCCTCCCCTGCGCCGCCCCTCGGTGGACGGCTGGACCACGAGGACGTTCGCCTGGGCGCAGGGGCCGAGGCAGTCGCTGGTGCGGACGAGCAGTCGGCCGCCGGAGGCCGCGGCGGCCTCGCGGAGGCGGGCGAGCTGCCCGGCGTGGTCCATGCCGGGGTTCTTGCGGGGGTCTCCGCAGCAGCAGCCCCGGCAGACGACGAGGGAGCAGGGGCGGGCCCCGTACCGTATCGGCACGCGGGTCACTCGGGGCCGTCCAGGGTGATCGCGGAGACGGGGGCGACGGTGCCGAGGCGCGGGAAGTCGAGGTCGACGGAGGCGCGGTGCTCGTCGGCGGTGAGCGCGGACATGGCGTCCTCGGCGAAGACGAGGTCGTATCCCAGGTCGCAGGCGGCGCGGGCGGTGGACTCGACGCCGAGGTTGGTGGCGATGCCGCCGAGGACGAGGGTGGTGGCGCCGAGCCCGGCGAGCAGCTCGTGGAGTCCGGTGTCCTGGAAGCCGCCGATGGTGCGCTTGACGACGACGGGGTCGCCCTCGCGGACGAGGTCGGGGACGAGCTCGCTGCCGGGCGGCTGGGCGTCGACGTTCGGCCGCTCGACGCGGATGTGGACGACGGGCGCGCCGGCGGCCCGGAAGGTGTCGGCGAGCCGGGCGGAGGCGGCGAGGACGTCGGTGCCGGGGCGGGGGGCGAGGGGCAGCGCGACGATGCGTTCCATCAGGTCGACGAGGACGAGCGCGGTGCGGCCGGGATCGAGTGCGGGCATGGGAGCACCGTATCGGCCCGGATGATCATCAGGTGCCGGCCGTCGGCACCTCGGGGGCGCGTACGGGTTCGGGGGCGGTCGCCGCGGGCCCGGCCCCGGGTCCGGTTCCGGTTTCCCCGGCCGCTTCCGGGTCCCTCGAACGGCGCTTCGCGATGACCGCGCAGACCATCAGCTGCATCTGGTGGAAGAGCATCAGCGGGAGCACGGCGAGGGAGGCCTGGGGGCCGAAGAGGACGCTCGCCATCGGCAGCCCGGCCGCCAGGCTCTTCTTGGAGCCGGCGAACTGGATCGCGATCCGGTCGGCCCGGTCGAAGCCGAGGCGCCCGGCCCCGTACCAGGTCAGGGCCAGCATCACCGCGAGGAGCACGGCCTCGACGGCGAGCAGCGCGCCGAGCCGGGCGGGGGTCACCAGGTGCCAGATGCCGGCGACCATGCCCTGGCTGAAGGCGGTGTAGACGACGAGGAGGATCGAGCCCCGGTCGACGTGTCCGAGGACCTTCTTGTGCCGGACGAGGAATCCTCCGACCCAGCGGCGCAGGAACTGCCCGGCCAGGAACGGCACGAGGAGCTGGAGCACGATCTTCAGGAGCGCGTCGGCGGAGAGGCCGCCCGCGCTGTTGCCGAGGAGCAGGGCCGCGAGCAGCGGGGTGAGGACGATGCCGGCGAGCGAGGAGAACGAGCCGGCGCAGATCGCGGCGGGCACGTTGCCCCGGGCGATCGAGGTGAACGCGATGGAGGACTGGATGGTGGACGGCACCAGGCAGAGGAAGAGGAAGCCGCTGTAGAGCTGGGGGGTGAGGACGCCGGGCACGAGGCCGCGGGCGGCGAGGCCGAGGAGCGGGAAGAGCAGGAAGGTGCAGCCGAGGACGGTGAGGTGGAGCCGCCAGTGCTTGAGGCCGTCGAGGGCCTCGCGGGTGGAGAGCCGGGCCCCGTAGAGGAAGAAGAGCAGGGCGACGGCCCCGGTCGACGCGCCTTCCGTGACCGTCGCGGCGGCTCCGGAGGCGGGGAGGAGCGCGGCGAGGGCGACCGTGCCGAGCAGCGCGAGGACGTACCCGTCGACGGGCAGCCGGAACGGCAGGCGGAGGGGGCGG
>NZ_MWIG01000633.1:0-5171 GCF_002156145.1 Streptomyces sp. NRRL B-24572
GCACCATGTACTCGGGCAGCACGGTCCGCAGCCGCGCCTCCGCGTCGCCGGTGTCCAGGTCCTCGGGGCCCACCAGGTAGCAGACCAGGCGGTGTTCGCCGTCCGCGCCCCGGACCGCGGCCACGGCGCGCTCGACGCCGGGCAGGGTCTCGGCGGCCGTCTCGACCTCGCCGAGCTCGATGCGGAAGCCGCGCACCTTCACCTGGTCGTCGACGCGGCCGAGGTATTCGAGGGCACCGTCGGGCCGCAGGCGGACGAGGTCGCCGGTGCGGTACATGCGGCCGCCGGCCGGCCCGAACGGGTCGGCGGTGAACCGCTCGGCGGTCAGTCCGGGCAGGCCCAGGTAGCCGCGGGCCAGGCCGTCACCTGCGACGTACAGCTCGCCGCGGCCGCCGGGGCCGACCGGCCGCAGGCCGCTGTCGAGGACGTAGGCGCGGGCGTAGGAGAAGGGGCGGCCGATCGGGACGGGCCCGTCGGCGAGCGGCTCGCCCGGTGCGATGCGGAACTCCAGGCAGTTGACGGTGGCCTCGGTCGGTCCGTACGCGTTGATCACCGTCACGTCGGGGTGCGCGGCCCGCCAGCCGGCGAGCATCTCGCCGCGCAGGGCCTCGCCGCCGAGCACGAGGGTGCCGGACGGGGAGACCTCCTCCGGCAGCGTGTCGAGCAGGCGCAGGTGGCTGGGGGTGCCCTTGAGGAAGGTGGGCCGCTCCGCGCCGACGGCGTCGGGGAGTTCGGCGACGTGGACGAGGCCGCCCGCGACGAGCGGCGAGTAGAGGCAGGTGAGGGTGAGGTCGAAGGAGGGCGAGGTGTGGGCGAGCGAGAGCCCGGCCGCGTCGGGGTAGGCCTCGCGGGCGCGCCGCAGATAGGCGCCGAGCGCGCGGTGCTCGACGACGACGCCCTTGGGCCGCCCGGTGGAGCCGGAGGTGAAGATGGTGTACGCGGCGTCCTGCGGCCGGGGTGCGGCCACGGCCGCCGGGGCGTCTGCCTCGGCGTCGCCGACCGCGAGGACCGGGATGCCGCCGGGCACGGCCGCAGTGCCGTCGGTGATCGCCAGGGCGGGCGCGCTGTCGGCGAGGACGACGGCGATCCGCTCGGCCGGGTAGGCCGGGTCGACCGGCACGTAGGAGGCGCCCGACTTGAGGACGCCGAGCAGGGCGACGAGCAGGTCGGCCGAGCGCGGCAGGACGACGGCGACGCGCCGGCCGTGACCGATGCCGCGGGCGGCCAGTTCGGCCGCGACCGCGTGGGAGCGCCGGTCGAGCTGCCGGTAGGTGAGGCGTTCCCCGCCGGCGAGGACGGCGGGCGCGTCGGGGGTGCGCAGGACCTGGGCCGCGAAGAGCTCGGGGAAGGTGGTGTCGGCGGCCGCGGCCTCGGGGGACGGGTTCAGGGCGAGCAGCCGGGCCCGGTTCTCGGCGGCGCCGGGCGTGGCGGCCCGGGCCAGCGGGACGTCGGGCGTGGCGACCATGGCGCGCAGCACGCCGAGGAGTTCGCGGGTGGCCGCGCGGACGGTGTCCGTGTCCACGAGGTGGGGCTGGTGGCGGACGCGGAAGAGCAGTTCCTCGCCCGGTTCGACGACGACGCTGATCGCGAAGTGGCTGCCGTCGCGGACCCGCGCGTCGGTGAGGGCGAGGCCGGCGGCGTCCGCGGAGGCCTCGATGGCCGCCCGGTCGAGCGGATAGTTCTCGAAGCTCAGCAGCGTGTCGAAGAGTTCGCCGAGGCCGAGGGCGCGCTGGATGTCGACGAGGGCGGCGTGGTGGTGGTCGAGCAGCGGGGCCTGCTCCCGGCCGAGCCGGACGGCGAGGTCGCCGAGCGACTCGGCGGGGTCGAGCCGTACGGAGAGCGGCACGGTGTTGATGAAGAGGCCCACGAGTTCGTCGGCGCCGGGCAGGTCGACGGGCCGGCCGGCGACGGTGACGCCGAAGAGGGCCTCGTCCCGCCCGGTGAGTCCGCGCAGCACGATCGCCCACGCGGCCTGTACGAGGGTGTTGACGGTGACGCCGCGCGCCTGGGCGACCGCGGCGAGCGCCGCCGTCTCGGCCCGGTCGAGCCCGTCGTCGTGGCGCACGGGCTCCACGACGCGCGCGTCGCGGCGCTCGGCGACGTGCAGCGGCTCGGTGACCCCGGCCAGCGCGGCGCGCCAGACGTCGAGGGAGCCCTCGCGGTCGGTGCCGCCGAGCCAGGCGAGGTAATCGCGGTACCGCGAGGGGGGTCCCGCGGGCAGCGGGAGGTCGCCGTACGCGGCGAAGAGGTCGCGGGCGACGACCGGCAACGACCAGCCGTCCACCACGATGTGGTGCATCGTCAGGACGAGGGAGCCGGCGCCGTCGGCGCGGCGGACCGCCGTCGCGCGCACCAGGGGCGGCCGGGCCAGGTCGAAGCGGGTGGCCCGGTCCTCCTCCAGGAGGGCGGTGAAGGCCGCGTCGTCCTCGGCGTCGGCCTCGCGCACCGGCACGTCGACGCCGGCGTGGACGAGTTGCACCGAGCGCTGGTCCTCGGCCCTGCGGAAGCCCGCGCGCAGCGCCTCGTGCCGGTCGAGGACCCTCCGCAGCGCGGTCCGCAGGCGCGGCACGTCGATCCGGCCCGCGAAGTCCAGGACCACCTGGAGGGTGTACGGGTCGGACTCGGTGTCGTCGAAGGCGTGGTGGAAGAGCAGTCCCTCCTGGTTGGGCGAGAGCGGCAGGACCGCGGCGACCCCGGGCTCGGCGGCCAGCCGCGCCGCCTCCTCGGCGGACACCGGCGGTTCGGCCGGGCGCCGCACGTCGCCCTGCTCGTACGGCACGCAGACCTCGGCGAGCGCGGCCACGGTCCGCCGCTCGAACAGGTCGCGGAAGCCGAAGGAGAAGCCCCGGGCACGGGCCCGGCCCAGGACCCGGAAGCCGAGGACGCTGTCGCCGCCGAGGGCGAAGAAGTCCTCGTCGATCCCGACCCGTTCGGCCCCGAGCACCTCGGCGTACAGCTCGCAGAGCAGCGTCTCGACGGGGGTCCGGGGACGACGGCCCCCCTCGCCCGCGACCACCGGCACGGGCAGGGCCCGGCGGTCGACGTCCCCGCCCGGGCCGAGGGGCACGGTGTCGAGGGCGACCATGACGGACGGGACCATGTAGTCGGGCAGCGACTGGGCGGCGAGACCGCGGACCTCGGCCGGGTCGGTGCCGCGGCGCAGCACCACGTAGCCGACGAGGCGGCGGTCGCCCGGCACGTCCTCGCGGACGGTCGCGGCGGTGCGTACGACCCCGGGGTGGGCGGCCAGGGCCCGCTCGACCTCCGCCGGGTCGAAGCGGAAGCCGCGCAGTTCCACGTACGTCTCCGGCTCCTCGGCCGCGTCGGCCGCGTCCCGCGCGGGCGCGAGCACGCCGACCGGCGTGCCGGGCTCGGCCGCCGCCCGCTCCAGGACCTCGGTGAAGCGGCCGAGGAGCGCCTCCGCCTCCTCCGGGTCGAACAGGTGCGGCCGGCAGGCCAGCCGTGCGGTGAGCCGCTCCCCCGGTACGGCGGTGAGGGTGAGCGGGTAGTGCGTCGCGTCGGTCACGTCGGCGGCGCCGACGGTCAGGCCGGTGTCGCCGGACAGGGCGTCGATCGCGACCCGGTCGACCGGGTAGTTCTGGAAGACGACGAGGGTGTCGAAGAGGCCGGGCAGCCCGGCGGCGCGCTGCACGGCGACCAGCGGCAGGTGCTGGTGGGCGAGCAGGTCGGCCTGGTCGTCCTGGATCGAGCGGGCGAGGGCCGCGAGGGTCCGGCCGGACTCGGGCCGGGCGCGCAGCGGCACGGTGTTGATGAAGAGTCCGGCCATGTCGGCCACGCCGGGCACCTCGGCGGGGCGGCCGGCGACGGTGATGCCGAAGACCACGTCGTCGCGGCCGGTGAGGGCACGCAGGGCGACGGACCAGGCGGCCTGGACGAGGCTGTTGACGGTGACGCCCAGCTCCCTGGCCCGGGCGTCGAGGCGCCGGGTGGTGTCGGCGTCGAGGGCGCGCTGGAGGCGTACGGCGGGTACGGCGTCGGGAACCCCGGCGGCACCAGCGGCACCAGCGGCACCAGCGGCACCAGCGGCACCAGCGGCACCAGCGGCAGGCTCGGCGGCGGCGCCGGCGGCCTCCGATTCCGCCGTACCGAGCTCCGCCCCACCGGCCTCCGCGAGCGGCTCCGGCGTGCCCACCAGCGTCGGCCGGACCCCGGCCAGGGCGCGGCCCCAGGCCTCGGCGGACTCCTCGTGGTCGCGGGCGGCCAGCCAGCCGAGGTAGTCGCGGTAGGGCCGGGGCTCCGGTCCGGCGTCCCCGTCCCGGTAGGCGCGCAGCGTCTCGCCGAGGAGGACCGGCACCGACCAGCCGTCCAGGACGAGGTGGTGGCAGGTGAGCAGGAGCCGGTGGCCGTCGCCGAGGCGCAGCAGCACGGCCCTGACCAGGGGCGCGGCGGACAGGTCGAAGGGCGCCGCGCGTTCGGCGCGCACGACCTCGGCGGCGTCCGTCTCGCGCCCGCTCAGGTCGAGGACGCGCCACGGCACGGTGACGCTCCGGCGCACCGCGAGCACCGGGCGGCTCAGCCCCTCGTGGCGGACGCCGGAGCGCAGCACCGGGTGCCGGGCGACGGCCGTCCCGAGGGCGGTGCGCAGCCGGTCGGCGTCGAGGTCTCCGAGGAGGTCGAGGGTGACCTGCACGGTGTAGACGTCCCGGTCGCCGGTGGCGACCGTGCTGTGCACGAGCAGCCCCTCCTGGAGCGGCGTCAGCGGCAGCACCTGCTCGATGTCCGGATCGGCGAGGAGGGCGGCCGTCTCGGCCTCGGGCAGCGGGTCGGGCAGCGGCGCCGGGGCGTCCTGGCCGGCCGGGACGGCGCCGGCGGTGCAGGAGGGGGCGAGCCGGGCGACGGTCCGGACCCGGAAGAGGTCGCGGATCGGGACGGCGAGGCCGTCCTCGGCGGCGCGTGCGACGACCCGGGTGGCCGACAGGGAGTTGCCGCCGAGCGAGAAGAAGTCGTCGTCGATGGTGACCTCGTCGAGGCCGAGGACCTCGGCGTAGAGGCGGCAGAGCCGTTCCTCGACGGGGTCGCGCGGGGCGCGCCCGTCGGCGAGGGCGGCCCGGACGGGGGCGGGCAGGGCCTTGCGGTCGAGCTTGCCGTTGGGGGTGAGCGGCATCGCGTCGAGGATGACGACGGCGCCGGGCACCATGTACTCGGGCAGC
>NZ_MWIG01000634.1:0-4089 GCF_002156145.1 Streptomyces sp. NRRL B-24572
CTGCTCGCCGCCGGCGGCGCGGCCTTCGCGGCCCTCGGCGGCGGCGCGGTGGGCCACGCGATGGACGCCGGCGCGTCCACCGGCTCCCACCCGGGCGCCTTCGCGGCGGTCTTCCTGCCGATGGCGGGGGTGGCGGCGGTGGGCGGCTGGGTCGCGACCCGGCTGCATGCGGCGCCCGTGACGACCAGGGTCCCGAAAAGCCACTGACACTACGTGGTACCGCGCGGTACCATGGCGTCATGGCTGCTCTCAACGTCAGGTTCACCGAAGAAGAGCTGAACGCACTGCGTGAGCGGGCCGAGGCGGAGGGGCGCAGCATGCAGTCCTTCGCGCACGACGCCGTGATCCGGGCCGTCAACGAGCACTCCCGGCTCTTCGACGAGGCGGCCGAGCATGTGCTCAAGGCCAGCGAGGAGCTGAACCGGAGGCTTGCGTGACGTACTACCTCACGCTCCCCGAGCTCCTGAACCTCGCCGAGCGGCTCGGGGCGGACGAGGTGCGGGACTACGGTCTCCTCGACTCCGCCCTCGCGCGCCCGCAGTCGAGCGTGTTCGGACAGGACGCCTACCCCGACATCTGGCAGAAGGCCGCGGCGCTCATGGAGTCGCTGGCCCGCAACCACGGGCTCGTGGACGGGAACAAGCGCATCGCCTGGTACGCGACCTGGGTCTTCCTGCACCTGAACGGACACCCGCTCGACTCCGGCTTCGACGTCGACGAAGCGGAGGCGTTCGTCCTGGACGTCTGCCAGGGCGCCCTCGACGTACCCAAGATCGCTGCACAGCTGCCGAGGTTCGCGCGCTGAGCCGAGGCTGTGACGCTCGCCGCACGGCGCGAGGTCACAGCCTCGCCCGCCCTCGTTGCGTACGACGTTCCGACCGGGCCGCCGGTAAGGTGGCCCGGTTGTCATATCTGGACTGTCATTTCGTGACGAGCGTCGAACCCGGAGATCGTGACTACCACCGCCACCTCCTCCCATCACCTTTCTCCCGCCTTCCCCGGACGGGCCCCCTGGGGTACCGCCGGCAAGCTGCGTGCCTGGCAGCAGGGCGCGATGGAGAAGTACATCCAGGAACAGCCCCGCGACTTCCTCGCGGTCGCCACGCCCGGCGCAGGCAAGACCACCTTCGCGCTGACCCTCGCCTCATGGCTGCTGCACCACCACGTCGTGCAGCAGGTCACCGTCGTCGCCCCCACCGAGCACCTCAAGAAGCAGTGGGCGGCCGCGGCGGCGCGGATAGGCATCAAGCTGGACCCCGACTACAGCGCAGGACCGCTGAGCAAGGAGTACGACGGGGTAGCGATCACCTACGCCGGTGTCGGCGTGCGGCCCATGCTCCACCGCAACCGTTCCGAGCAGCGCAAGACCCTCGTCATCCTCGACGAGATCCACCACGCCGGAGACTCCAAGTCCTGGGGCGAGGCCTGCCTGGAGGCCTTCGAGCCCGCCACCCGGCGCCTCGCCCTGACCGGTACGCCCTTCCGGTCCGACACCAACCCGATCCCCTTCGTCACGTACGAGGAGGGGAACGACGGGATCCGGCGGTCCTCCGCCGACTACACCTACGGCTACGGGAACGCGCTCGGCGACGGAGTCGTCCGGCCGGTCATCTTCCTCTCCTACAGCGGCAACATGCGCTGGCGCACCAAGGCCGGCGACGAGATCGCCGCCCGCCTCGGCGAACCGATGACCAAGGACGCGATCTCGCAGGCCTGGCGCACCGCACTGGACGCCAAGGGCGACTGGATGCCGAACGTCCTGCGCGCCGCCGACCAGCGGCTCACCGAGGTCCGGAAGTCCATCCCCGACGCCGGCGGCCTCGTCATCGCCTCCGACCAGGACTCGGCCCGCTCGTACGCCAAGCTGATCCGCGAGATCACCGGCACCAAGGCCACCGTCGTCCTCTCCGACGACACCGGCGCCTCGAACCGCATCGACGAGTTCAGTGAGAACAACGACCGCTGGATGGTCGCCGTCCGCATGGTGTCCGAGGGCGTCGACGTCCCCCGCCTCGCCGTCGGCGTGTACGCGACCACCATCTCGACCCCGCTGTTCTTCGCCCAGGCCGTGGGCCGCTTCGTGCGATCCCGCAGGCGCGGTGAGACCGCGTCCGTGTTCCTTCCGACGATCCCCAGCCTCCTCGGTTTCGCCAACGAGATGGAGGTCGAACGCGACCACGTCCTCGACCGGCCGAAGAAGGCGGGCGAGGACGAGGACCCGTACGCCGAGTCCGAGAAGGAGATGGCCGAGGCCGAGCGCCAGCAGGACGAGGACACCGGCGAGCAGGACATGCTGCCCTTCGAGGCGCTGGAGTCCGACGCCGTCTTCGACCGCGTGCTGTACAACAGCGCCGAGTTCGGCATGCAGGCCCACCCCGGCAGCGAGGAGGAGCAGGACTACCTCGGCATCCCCGGCCTCCTCGAACCCGACCAGGTCCAGCTGCTCCTCCAGAAGCGCCAGGCCCGGCAGATCGCGCACAGCCGCAAGCGGCCGGACACCGAGGCGGACCTCTTGGAGCTTCCGGCGGAGCGGCGTCCCGTCGTTTCCCACAAGGAGCTCCTCGAACTGAGGAAGCAGCTCAACACGATGGTCGGTGCGTACGTCCACCAGAGCGGCAAGCCCCACGGCGTCATCCACACCGAGCTGCGCCGGGTGTGCGGCGGACCGCCGAGCGCCGAGGCGACGGCGGGACAGATCCGCGAACGGATCAAGAAGGTCCAGGAGTGGGCCACGCGCATGCGGTGAACCGTTCCGGCTCTTGCCGTCCGGCTCTGACCGAGGCCCGTACGCCGGAGCGCGTACGGGCCTCGGGCGTTCCGTGGGGTCGGGAGCGCGTACGGGCCTCGGGCGTTCCGTGGGGTCGGGATCGGGTCCGGAGGCCGGCGGTCCCGTGCGGACGGAACGGGGCCGGAGGTCGGCCCCCACGGTCGGCCTCCGGCCGCCTCCACGCTACGGGCACGACATAGCCGATCTTGTCCGCCAAAGTCCTTCGTCCGACCGACGAAGGTCCCGAACCGTCTCGTTCCGGTCGTCGGCGCCCGGATTCTGGACGAGGTCTTCCGCTGAGCGGAGCTCGCCGCTACTGTCCCGGCTCACAAGCAATCGCCCCGTGGCAGCGCCGCCGCGGAGCGCAGCCGGTGTACCCCTTCCTGCCGGCGGCCTCTGACGTGCGTCGCCGCGGGACCGGCGCCGCAACTCCGTGAGAGATCCGCCGCCACACACTCCGAAGGAGAGGGCGTCGTGACCGCGGAGACCTCCCAGACGCTCGACCGGGGACTCAGAGTCCTCAAACTGCTCGCCGATACCGACCACGGCCTGACGGTCACCGAGTTGTCCAACAAACTCGGTGTCAACCGGACCGTGGTCTACCGGCTCCTCGCCACGCTGGAGCAGCACGCCCTGGTCCGCCGTGACCTCGGCGGGCGCGCCCGCGTCGGCCTCGGAGTGCTACGGCTCGGCCGACAGGTCCACCCCCTGGTACGGGAGGCCGCGCTGCCCGCGCTGCGCTCGCTCGCCGAGGACATAGGGGCGACCGCCCACCTGACCCTCGTCGACGGGGCGGAGGCGCTCGCGGTCGCGGTCGTCGAACCGACCTGGACCGACTACCACGTCGCCTACCGGGCCGGCTTCCGGCACCCGCTCGACCGGGGCGCTGCCGGCCGAGCGATCCTCGCCGCCCGCCAGGGCGGACTGACCGAACCCGGCTTCACCCTCACCCACGGCGAACTGGAGGCCGGCGCGAGCGGTGCCGCGGCGCCGCTGGTCGGCGTCACGGGCGTCGAGGGCAGCGTCGGCGTGGTCATGCTCGCGGACGCGGTGCCGGAGCGGGTGGGGCCGCGGGTGGTGGACGCGGCGCGAGAGGTCGCCGACGCGCTGCGCTAGAGCGCGCGGCAACGGACCCCTGCTGGGCGCCCCCGCCGCTGCGGGCCCGCGCCTTGCCGGGCGGCGCCCATCGCCATGTGGGCCCGCGCCCGCTGCCGTGTGGGCAATCGTCCCGCGGGGGCAAGGGGGTCCCCCCTGTGCGAGCGAAGCCGAGAGCTTGGGGGAGGGTGGGCACACGGGACGGTGCCCTCTAGCGGCGCCTCCGC
>NZ_MWIG01000635.1:0-12468 GCF_002156145.1 Streptomyces sp. NRRL B-24572
CCTTGAGCGCCATCCTCTTCTGGTGGGCGAAGGCGACGAGTTCGCCCTCCTCGCCGTCCGGGCCGACGGTGTGCACCAGATAGCGGTTGGCCATGAGCGTCACCTTCTGGCGTACGAGAAAGCGGTGCTGCGACTGCGCGAGGCCCATCGGTCGTGCTCCTGCCCGGTCGTGGACGGTCCCTGGAAGACCGCCCCCTGAGGTCGTGGGCACGATGATCCACTGCCGAGGGGCCCCGCCGCTGTCCTCGAAAGTCGTCGTCTCCGACGACCTTCGGATGAGATCGACGGCCTCAGGCGCCGAGGAAGGCCTCGATGGCCTCGGCGAGGGCCTCCGGGGTCTCCTCGGGGGCGTAGTGGCCGGCGTCCTTGAGGACTTCGAGGCGTGCGTTGGGGTACCAGCGCAGCCAGGTGGCCTCCATCGCCTCGCTGCCGAGCGCGGGGTCGTGGGCGCCGACGACGAGCAGGACGGGGGTGGGGTTGTCGCGGACCCGCTCGTGGAAGTCGGTGCGGGACCAGGAGTCCAGGTAGGCGCGGAAGGCCGTCGCGGAGGACCGGGTGACGGACCGGTCGACGAGTGCGCTCAGCCAGGTGTCGTCGTAGCGGCCGCCGGTGGTGTTGTCGATGATCGCGCGCCGGTTGGCCGGTTCGTCGGCGGCTCCGGCGAAGAGCTCCCAGGTCTCCCCGTCGAGCGGGAAGCCGGCGGCGGAGACCGGCGAGACGCCGATGATCGAACGGATCCGCTCCGGGGCGTCGAGGAGCATCAGCTGAGCCGCCTTGCCGCCCATCGAGTGGCCGATGACGGAGAAGGAGTCCCAGCCGAGGTCGTCGGCGACCGCGAGGGCGTCGGCCGCGACCTCCTCCATCGTGTAGGCGCCCGCGTGGTCGAGGGCCTCGCCGTAGCCCCGGCAGTCGACGAAGGCGTACGTGCCGACGGCGCCGTCCAGGTGGGTGCGCAGCGGGGCGAAGCTGGTGCGGTCGCCGAACCAGTTGTGCAGTACGAGGGCCCTCCCGGGGCCTTCGCCGTGTACGTCGTACGGAAGAACCTGGCCCGTCATCGTGCCCCCTGCTCGCGAGGTCGTGCCGCCGCGCGCCGATGGCGGCGGTCGACGACCGAGTGTGACGGCACGGACGCGTGGGGTCAACACCGTCGCCCGGGGCGCGCGGGAGCGTGTCGGGTCCGGAATCCGTCCCGTACCGGGGCCGGGATGCGGGTGCTTTCGCCTCGGGCGCATGCTGGCTGTGTGACCTCGCACGGCGCGTCCGGCCCCGGCCCGGCGGGCGGCACCGGGCATACGTCCGGGAACGGAGCCGACGACGGGCCCGCTTCCGGCGCGCTGACGTGGGCCCTCGCGGAGGCCGCGCTGACGACGGTGGAGGAGGTCGGCGGTTACGCGGGCGGGGTGTACCTGCGGTCCGGGACCCCGGGGCTGCTGCGGCTCGCGGTCCTGGTGGGGCTGCCGGGGTCGTTGTTCCGTCCGTGGTGGCGGATGCACGTGAACCGGCCGTTCCCCGTCGCGGAGGCCCACCGATCCGGGCAGTCCGTCCACCTGCCCGACGTCGAGGAGGCCATGCGGCGGTTCCCCCAGCTGGTCGCGAGCCTGCCGTTCCCGTTCGCCTCGTTGTACGCGCCGGTGACCGCCGGCCGTGAGCGCTTCGGCGTTCTCGTGGCACTGCGGGCGCCGAGCCCGGGGGTGCCGGTGGACGCCCGGGACCGGAGCCGGATGACGCGGGGCGCGCTCCGCCTCGGCGAAACCCTGGCCGACCTGGCCCGGCAGGGGACGGAGGTCGAGTGGCCCGGCGACCCGGTGTGCGTGCAGCTGCCCACCGGTTCGGGACCACCGGTCCGGTTCGGCTCCTTCGCCTGGGACCTGGACACGGGCATGGTCACGCTGGACGACGGACTCCTCGCCGTCCTCGGGACGGGAGCCGTCTCGCCCTGTTCGATCGAGGTGCTGACGTCCCTCCTCGATCCCGAGGACGGGTACGCGCTGTGGGCGGCGGCCCGGCAGGCCACGGGGACGGACGGGCGGCCGTCGGTCCGCAGGATCCGGCTGAAGGGCCCGGACGGCGGCCTGCACCTGCTCGAGGTGTCCGCGCGGGCACGACGGACCGCGCCGGGGACGGGGCCTCCTGGCGGCGGGCGGCTCGAAGGCACGCTCGTGGACCTCGGTACGGGTCTGGTCGGTTCGGACGCCACGGACCGGCTGCCGCGGGCGATCCTGGCGATCGACCGGCTCGGCCGCGTCACGTACGTCAACGAGCGCACCGAGCAGCTCCTGGGCCGGCCGCGCGGGGCGCTGGCGGGCCGGCCGCTGTGGGAGGCGCTGCCCTGGTTCGGTCACCCCTTCCACGAGGAGCAGCTGCGCGCCTCCCTGCTCTCCGGCGAACCGATGCGCTTCCTGGCCCGTCCGGAACGGGGACGGTGGCTGTCGGTCTCGCTCCATCCGGGTCGGGACGGGGTGACGATGGTGCTGGTCCCGGAGGAGAATCCGGCCCGGCACGCGCCGGACACCTCGCACACCCGCAGGACGGACGACGTCCTGTCCGCGCCCGGCGACCGGGCGGCGGCCCTGTACCGGCCGGTGGCCCTGGCGATCGCGCTCTCCGAGGCGGTGACGGCACGCCAGGTGTCGGCGGTGGTGACGGAGGAGCTGCTGCCGGCGTTCGGCGGACGACAGCTGGCGATCTACCTGCTGAGCGACCGGCGCCTCTACCTGGCCTGGGAGACGGGCTTCCCGCCGGGATTCCTCGAACCCTTCGACGGGGTGGCCCTGGACACCCGGATGCCGGGCGTGGAGACCCTGACGACCGGCAGGCCGCTCTTCTTCGAGTCCATGGAGCAGCTGAGCCGGGCGTATCCCGACCTCCCGATGGACGCGCACTCGGGCGCGCGGGCCTTCCTCCCCCTGATCGCCTCGGGCCGGCCGGTGGGCTCCTGCATCCTCGGCTTCGACAAGCCGCGCGGCTTCAGCCCGGAGGAGCGGACGGTCCTCACGGCGCTCGCGGGGCTGATCGCCCAGGCCCTGGAGCGGGCGCAGCGGTACGACACGGAGTCGGCGGTCGCGCGGGGGCTGCAGGACGCGCTGCTCCCGCACCGGCTGCCGGTGCGGGACGGGGTGGACACGGTGGGCCGCTACCTGCCGGGCACGCAGGGGATGGACGTGGGCGGCGACTGGTACGACGTGATCGAGACGGATCAGGGGCGGCTCGCCCTGGTGATCGGTGACGTGCAGGGGCACGGCGTGGCGGCCGCGGCCACCATGGGGCAGCTGCGCAGCGCCGTCCGGGCGTTCGCGCTGGGGGGCCACCGCCCGCAGGACGTGATGCGGGGCACCAACCGGCTCCTGATCGACCTGGACCCGGGGCAGTTCGCGAGCTGCTGCTACGTCCTGCTCGACCCGGAGACGGGTGAGGCGCGGGCGGTGCGGGCCGGGCATCCGCAGCCGCTGCTGCGGCTGCCGGACGGAACGACGCAGCCGATCGACCTGGCGGGTGGGATGGTCCTGGGGGTCGACGCCCGGGCCTCGTACCCGGTGACGCGGCTGCGGCTGGCGCCCGGGGCCGTCCTCGCGCTGTTCACGGACGGCCTGGTGGAGCAGCCGGGCCGCGACATCGACGAGGGGATCGAGCGGCTGAGCCGCGCCTTCGCCGCGACCGGTTCGCTGCCGCTCGCGGAGGCGGCCGACCGGCTGATCCGGGAGGCCCGGGCGGCCACGTCCCGGCCGGACGACATCGCGTTGCTGCTCGCGGCACGGTGGGCGGAGGACGACTGAGCCTTCCCGGCCCGTCACCCGGTCGGGCGCCTGGCGCTGGTCGGGGGTCGTGGGCGCGGGGAGGCTGGGTGGTGCCGTGCCGATCAGGCGGCCGGACGAGCCAGGGCGGCAGCCCGAGGAGGACACGTGCAGAAGGACAAGCAGCCCGAGTACGGCCCCGTGGTGTTCCGTGACCGCTCGGCGGGGTACGCGTTCCTGACCCGGTCCACCGCGACCAGCGACCGGACCATCGAGTGGGACGACGGCAACACGTACCCCGTGATCGACGTCGAGATCTCCTCCGAGAGCCACCCGTTCTACACGGGCACGGCGCGGACCGTGGACTCCGAGGGCCGGATCGCCAAGTTCCAGCGGCGCTTCGGCGAGGAGGAGTGACCCCCGGGAGAGTCGACTCCTGAAACTGGCCAGGAGATGGCCGGTTTCCCTTCCAGGATGAGGTCACGAAGAGGGCGGGGCGCTCGCGCTGCGCCATGGACTCCCTGGAGGGGAACAGCTGTGATCGTGGTGACCGGAGCGACCGGAAACGTTGGACGTCCGCTGGTGGAGCTGCTGGCCGCGGCCGGCGAGGAGGTCACGGCGGTGAGCCGCCGTCCGGCCGAGGGCCTGCCCGCCGGTGTGACGCACCGGCAGGGCGACCTGGCCGATGTCGACGGCCTCAAGGGGCTGTTCGAGGGTGCCGAGGCCGTGTATCTGCTCGTCGCGGGGCTCGGGGACGAGCTGCGTCCGCGCGAGATCGTGGCGGCGGCGGTGGCCTGCGGGGTGCGGCGGATCGTGTTCCAGTCCTCGCAGTTGGTGGGGACGCGGACCGATTCGGTGTCGCACGAGATCCTGCGCGCGTTCGAGACGGCGGTACGGGAGTCCGGCGTCGAGTGGACGGTGCTGCGGCCCGGCGGCTTCGCGTCCAACGCCTTCCTCTGGGCCGAGCCGGTGCGTTCCGCCCGTACCGTCATGGCGCCGTTCGCCGATGTGGCGCTGCCGGTGGTGGATCCGGCGGACATCGCCGAGGTCGCGGCAGCCGCGCTGCGCGAGCCGGCGCACGCCGGGCGGACGTACGTCCTGACCGGCCCGATCGCGGTCTCGCCGCGCGAACAGGTGCGGGCGCTCGCCGGCGCGCTGGGTGTTCCGGTGGAGTTCGTGCCGCAGAGTGCGAGCGAGGCCCGGGCGCAGCTCGTGCGGTTCCTGCCGGAGGAGGCCGTCGACGGGATGCTGTCGGTGATGGGCGAACCCCGCGCGGACGAGCAGCGGGTGAGCCCCGACGTGGAGCGGGTGCTCGGGCGGGCGCCTCGGCCCTTCTCGGCATGGGCGGAGCGGAACGCGCTCGCCTTCGCCTGACGTACCGGGGGCGGGGACGCTCGTCCGTGGGACCGCGTTCCCGCCCCGGCCGGGTGGGCGAGCGAGGGCGCGGGGCCCTCACTCAGATCGCGAAGGCGATCAGGCCTTCACGATGCCGGACTCGGCGACCTTGATGGCGGCCTTGGTGGCGCCGGAGGCCGAGCCGAGGGACTCGATCTTCTTGACCAGGTCCTGGCCCTCGACGACCTCGCCGAAGACGACGTGCTTGCCGTCGAGCCAGTCGGTGACGACCGTGGTGATGAAGAACTGCGAGCCGTTGGTGTTCTTGCCCGCGTTCGCCATCGAGAGCAGGAACGGGCGGTCGTGCTTCAGCTTGAAGTTCTCGTCGTCGAACTTCTCGCCCCAGATGCTCTTGCCGCCGGTGCCGTTGCCGCGGGTGAAGTCGCCGCCCTGCAGCATGAAGTTCGGGATGACGCGGTGGAACGGGGAACCGGCGTAGCCGAAGCCCTTCTCGCCGGTCGCGAGCGTGCGGAAGTTCTCGGCCGTCTTCGGGACGACGTCGTCGAACAGCTTGAAGGTGATGCGGCCCGCGGGCTCGTTGTTGATGGTGATGTCGAAGTAAACGTTCTCGTTGCTCATGGGGACATCCTGTCATTAGTCACACACGGCGCGCGCACGGGCCGCCTCCTACCGGGTCACGGCATGCCGGTGCCCCGCGTTCCGCTCGGAACGCGGGGCACCGGTCGCCACCTGGGACACGGGGTCAGAGCAGCCCGCCGCCCTGCTGGTTCTGGAGGGCGCCCTCGGCGCCCTGGACGGTCTCGTGGAGGACGTTCGCGGTCTGGTCCTCCTGGAGGAGGCCGGTGGCGCCGCCGAGGGGGTTCTCGGTGGCGCTCGCCTGCGGCGGCGGGGTGACGAGGGCGGTGACGACGCCTGCGGCGAGGGAGGCGATGGCGAGCATGCTGCGCTTCTTCATGCCCTGGTCAACTACTGAGGGGCCGTCGGGTTACGGTCGGGCTCGGATCCGACCTCGGCCGCCTTCGGACCCAGGCGAGCAGCAGCAGCGACGCGACCGCCGCGAGCGCGCACCAGGTGGAGACGAACTCGGTGCGCCACAGGAGGGCGCAGACGGCCGCTCCGGCGCCGGTGACGAGCCCGAGGATCCGCAGGAGCCGGTCGCGGGCGAGGAGCAGGGCTCCGACGGTGGCGAGCAGGTATCCGGCGAGGACCAGTGGCGCGTACGGCAGGTCGACGGTGTAGCCGAGGGTGTGGCCGCGGATCTCGGCCGAGACGGGGCGGGTGGCGAGCCGGTACGCGAGGACCGAGGCGGTCGCGAGGCCGGCGGCGAGCGGCACGAGGAGGCGCGACCGGTCGGCGGCGGACGGCACGAGCAGACGCGACCGGGTGGCGGCGAGCGGCACGAGCAGGCGCGGCCCGGCGACGGCGAGCGGCACTGACCGGCGCGGCCGGGCGGCGGCCAGGACGCCGAGCGGCACCCAGAGGGGCAGCAGGGGGAGGGCGATCACGGCCCAGGCGAGGGTGGCGGGCCCGGTGCCGCCGCCCGCGTGCCAGACGGCGGCCTCCACGAGCTGGTGGGCGCCGAGGAGCAGGGGCAGGGCGGCGAGCGGCGCGTCCCCGGGGCGGCGTACGGAGGCGAGGGAGACCACGCCGACGGCGCCGATCCCCAGGCCCGCCCAGAGGTCGGCGGTCGCGCTCCAGCACATGAGGAACTTTTACCCCATATCCCTTATATCGGGTGGAACCGTATGGTTGTGGTGGTTGTCTCTGTCAGTGACACCACTGTCCCCGGAACAGTAGAAATTGGGGGACGTCATGCATCACCGCCACACCCTCGCGGCCGCTGCCGCGGGAATCCTGCTGACCGCCGGGATCGGCGCCACGATCCCGGCAGGCGCGGCCGACGCTCCGGCCCTGAGCGCCTCGACCCCGGCCACGGCCCTGGTCGTCAACGCCCGCTGGGGCGGCCACACCACCTTCGACCGGCTCGTGATCGACGTCCGGGGGAAGATGCCCCCGGTCACCGTCCATCAGGTCCGTTCGCTGCGCTACGACGGATCGGGGAACAGGGTCCCGCTGCCGGGCAGGTTCTTCCTGGAGATCAAGCTCTCCCCCGCCGCCGCCCACGACGACGCCGGCCGGTCCGTCTATCACGGCCCCCGGCTCGTGAAGATCAATCTGCCCGCGCTCAAGGGGGTCGCGCTGACCGGCGACTTCGAGGGCGTGGTCACCATCGGAGCCGCCTTCGACCACAAGCCCGCGTTCAAGACCTTCCAGCTGCACTCGCCGGAGCGGTTCGTCGTCGACATCGCCCACCACCCCGTGGGCTGCCGGGGCTGACCGCCCATGGTCGGGGCCCGTCCCGGCGGACGGGCCCCGCACTCACGCTCAGGTGGCCCCGGTCTCCACGTACACGGTCGACCCGGTCTTCCGCGCCCGGTCGATCTCGACGAGGCGGGCGAACTCGCGCGGGTGCATCTCCCGTTCCCACTCGTCCAGGGTGCGCAGGCGGTACTCGCTGTGCTCCTCCGGATCGAGGACGACGGCGGCGATCTGCTCGTCCGTCAGCTCGCCGCCGTCGAAGATGAAGCCGATGTGGTTGGCCGGCCAGTCCTCGCCCCGGTCCGTGACGAAGTGGGCGGCGAGGAGGCGCGGCTCACCGGTGAAGACGAGCCCGGTCTCCTCCCGGCACTCGCGCACGGCGGTCTCCCAGGGGGTCTCCCCCGGGTCCATGTTGCCGCCGGGCCACTGCCACTGCCGGGTCTGGTAGGTGGCCCGGAGCTGGAAGGGGCGGCCGGCTGTGTCGGTGAAGTAGAGGCAGGCGTACGCCGTCGCTCTCGGCAGCGTGTCGACGTACTCGGCGGGCGGCAGCCAGGTGTTCGCCATGGGCGGCTCTCTCTCGACGGACCGAATGGGTCTCCTCCATCCAAGCGGTCCGGGGCGGCCCGGCCGGCGGCTCGCGAGTGGATCACCGGATCGTGTGAGCGCACCCGGACGTCAGGCCTTCGGAACCGTCAGGCCGTCGGAACCGTCAGTCGGCGGAGACCAGACCCGCCTCGTACGCGATGATCACGAGCTGCACGCGGTCGCGGGCGTCCAGTTTGGCGAGCAGCCGGGTGACGTAGGTCTTCGCGGTGGCGATGCTGATGTGGAGTTCGCCGGCGATCTCGGTGTTGGACAGGCCGCGCCCGACGAGGGTGAGGACCTCGCGCTCGCGGTCGGTGATCCCCTCGACGCGGCGGGGTGGTGCGGCGGGCGCGCTCCTGGGGCGGTCGGTGAACTCCTTGATGAGGCGCCGGGTGACGCTGGGCGCGATGAGGGCGTCGCCGGAGGCGACGACGCGGACGGCGGCCAGGATGTCGTCCAGGGCCATGTCCTTGACGAGAAATCCGGACGCGCCCGCGTGGAGCGCCGCGTACACGTGGTCGTCGTCGTCGAAGGTGGTGAGGACGACGACGCGGGCGCCGGTGGGGCCCTCGGTGATGATCCGGGTGGCCTCGATGCCGTCCGTGCCGGGCATCCGCAGGTCCATGACGGCGACGTCGGCGCCGGTCTCCTCGACGAGACGGACGGCCTCGGCGCCGTTCGCGGCCTCGCCGACCACGACGAGGTCCGTCGTGTCGGTGATGACCATCCGGAGCGCGGTGCGCACCAGGGGCTGGTCGTCGGCGAGGACGACGCGGACGGGCTGCTCGGCGGTGGTCCGGCTCATCGGGGGGTGACTCCTGTGGGCAGGGGAAGGCGGGCGGTGACGCGGAAGCCGCCGCCGGGGCGGGGTCCCGCGCTGAACTCTCCGTGCAGCACGGCGACGCGCTCCCGCATCCCGGTCAGGCCGTACCCGGAGCCGGGTCCGGGGCTCACGCGCGCGTGGCCGGGGACGGGGCCGCGGTCCTCGACGGTGACGGCGAGGGTCCCGGGGTCGCGCTGGTCCACGGTGACCGTGCAGGAGTCGGCGCCCGAGTGCCGTACGACGTTGGTGACGGACTCCTGGACGATACGGAAGGCGGAGAGGTCGAGGTCCGGGGGCAGCGGGCACGGGGCTCCGACCCTGCGGACGACGACCCGGACGCCGGCGTTCCCGGTGAGTTCGGCGAGCCGGTCGAGGGCGGCGAGGCCGGGCATCTCGGGAAGGCCTCGGGGTTCGGCCGGACGGCCGGTCGCGACCGCGTCCGCGGAGGCGGTCGCCGAACCCGGGGCACCGGTCGCGGCGGGGGTACGCGTCACGTCCTCCGCGACCACCACAGCGGCGTCGTCCTGCTCCGTCGTACGCAGGGCACCGACCATCCGCCGCAAGCCCGCGAGGGTCTCGCGGCTCGCCGTCTCGATCTCGGCGAGGGCCTGGCGGGCCGCCTCGGGCTGGGTCGCGATGACGCGCCGGGCGGCACCGGCCTGGAGGGCGACGATGCCGATGCTGTGGGCGACCGTGTCGTGCATCTCGCGGGCGATCCGGAGGCGTTCGGTGGTGACGGCCTGCTCGGTGGCCTGGGCGCGGCTCCGTTCCGCGTACTCCCGGGCCTGTCCTTCCGAGCGGCCGAGGAGCCAGGCCACGAGCGCGGTGAGGGCGACCGCGAGGGTGCCCGTGGTGCCTGCGCTCCAGCCGGCGAGCAGACGGACTGCCAGATAGACAACGAGCAGGCCGAGGGCGAGCAGGAGCGCCCGCCAGGCCTCGCGGCGGGGGCGGCCGACGGCGATGGCGTAGAGGGCGACGTCGACCGCGAGGTACTGGGCGAAGGGGATGGCGTCGACGCCGAGGGGGGTGGAGGCGATGACCGTGGCGACGAGGAGGTGGTTGAGGGCGGCGGTCGGACGCCGGGCCAGGAGGGCGCTGCCGCGCAGGGTGAGAAGCGTGCCGACGGTCAGCAGGAGGAGGCCGTCCCAGCGCAGGAAGACGACGCCGGGGAAGACGTCCGGCCCTTCCTGGCCGGGCAGGCGGATCCGGAGGAGGGCGGTGAAGGCCATGCCCGCGCCCCAGGCGACGGCGGCCCACCCGCCGGGTGTGACCCTCTTGTAGAACGGTGCTGACGGGGTGGCGGACATGCGGTGATCGTAGAGGGCGGTCCCCGGCGCGGACATCGGACCGGGGGTGTACGACCTGGGGTGACAGGACCCCCGGGCGATTGTCCGTGCTGGTCCGATGCCCGGCGCGGGGCCCGGGCGGCACGGTGGTTCCCATGATCGAAGTCAGGGAACTCACCAAGCGCTACGGCGCCACGACCGCCGTCGACGCGCTCACCTTCACCGTCCGGCCGGGCCGGGTCACCGGCTTCCTCGGCCCCAACGGCTCGGGCAAGAGCACCACCTTGCGGATGATCCTGGGGCTGCACGCGCCGACGAGCGGTTCGGTGACGGTCGACGGCCGGCCGTTCGCGGACCGGCCGCGCGGGCTGCGGCACGTCGGCGCGCTCCTCGACGCCGGGGACGTGCACGGCGGCAGGACCGCGCGAGCGCATCTGGCGGTCCTGGCGCGCAGCAACCGCATCCCGCTCTCCCGCGTCGACGAGGTCCTGGAGGAGGTCGGCCTGGCCGGGGCGGCCGGGCGCCGGATCGGCGGGTACTCGCTGGGCATGCGGCAGCGGCTCGGCATCGCCGGCGCGCTGCTCGGCGATCCGCCGGTGCTGCTGTTCGACGAGCCGTTGAACGGCCTCGACCCGGAGGGCGTGAAGTGGGTCCGTGGCCTGTTCCGGCGGCTGGCCGCGGAGGGCCGCACGGTCTTCGTGTCGAGTCATCTGATGACGGAGATGGAGCACACGGCGGACGAGCTGGTCGTCATCGGGCGGGGCGCACTGATCGCGGCGGAGAGCCTGACGGAGTTCGCCGCGCGGGGCAGGCGCCTGAGCGTGATGGTCGGTACGCCGGACCGGGCGGGCCTGACGGCGCTGCTGCTCGGGGAAGGGGCGGAGGTCGAGGAGGAGGCGGGTCTGCTGACGGTGACCGGTCTCCCGGCGGCCCGCATCGGCGAACTGGCCCTGGAGCACCGGGTGCTGCTCGACCAGCTGACCACCCGTACGGCCTCCCTGGAGGAGGCGTTCATGGAACTGACCGCCGACAGCGTCGAGTACCTGGCAGGAGACGCCCGATGACGACCCTCGATCTTCCCGTGACCGCCGTGCCCTCCGTGACGGAGCCCCGTGCCCGTTTCCGTGACCTGGTGGGGTCGGAGTGGCTGAAGCTGTGGTCGCTGCGCTCGACGGGCTGGTCGCTGCTGCTCGGCACCCTCGCCGTGGTCGCCTTCAACGTCGGCACCGCCTGGGACCACTACCGCTACTGGTTCCAGTACGACGCGGCGAGCCGGGCCGAGTTCGAGGCGAACGGCATGGCGCTGCGGGACGCCTTCACGTACAACTCGGTGCTGGTCCTGATCCTCGCCTCGGCCGCCATGGGGGCGGTCGCGGTGGTCGGCGAGTACAGCAGCGGACTGATCCGTACGACGTTCACGGCGGTTCCGGCGCGGGGCTCGCTCATGGCGGCGAAGGTCCTCGTCGTGGCGGTGGTACAGGTCCTGTTCGGGGCGGTGGTCGCGTTCGGGTCGTTCTGGGCGACGCAGGCGGTGCTGTCGGCCCGGGGCGCCGGGCTGGCGCTCACCCACCCGGGGGCGCTGGGGGTCGTCGTGGCCGCCGCCCTGCTCGCGCCGGTGTGCGCGGTGGTCGGGATGGCGGTCGGCGCGCTGCTGCGGAAGAGCGCGGCCTCGATCGTCGGCACGTTCGTCCTGCTCCTGCTGCTGCCCGCGGTGCTCACGGACCGGCGTCACCTGAGCGCGGTGCTCGCCCACGCGACCCCGCTGCACGCCTGGCAGCGGCTCGCGGACGCGGGACCGCCCGCCGAGGAGTTGTTCCCCTGGTCGGCGGGCGGTGCGTGGCTGGTGTACGCGCTGTGGCCCCTTGCCGGGGCGGTGGTGACGGTGCTCGCGGTGCGGGGCCGGGACCAGTAGCGGCCGGACGCCGGGACCGGCGGCGGTCACAGGAGGCGCCGCAGCCTGCGGCGGACGAGGTGTTCGTGGACGAGGCGCCCGGCGAGGGCGCCTCCGTACACGACGAAGCCGACGCCGACGAGCCAGGACTGGAGGACGAGGACGGTGCCGAACTGGCCGTACGTCACGGCGTTCGAGGCGATCAGCGGGGAGAAGACGAGCTGCGAGAAGATCCGCAGCCCGAGGAGGCCGAGCGCGGTGAGGACGGCGCCGAGGGCGACGACGGTGGTGACGCCCGCCGGGGCGTTGTCGGGTGCCGGAAAGGCGACGAAGAGCAGCAGGGAGGCGACGAGGACGGCGAGCCAGACGACGTGCCGCCACATGGTGTGCCAGCGGGCGGTGGGGAGGTCCCAGACCCGCTCGTACCCGGTCTGTACGGCCGATCCGAAGGTGACGCCGAAGGCGGCGAGGGCGGCG
>NZ_MWIG01000636.1:0-3905 GCF_002156145.1 Streptomyces sp. NRRL B-24572
GGCGAGATCGTCGTCGACGGGAAGCCGGTGACCGGCTCCCGGGACAGCGGGCAGCAGCTGCGCTGGGAACGGACCTACCGGCAGGGGCCGTTGTACGCGCCGGTGACCGGCTACGCCTCCCAGACGTACGGCACGACGCTCGTCGAGCACGCCGAGGACGACATCCTCGCCGGCACCGACCCGATGCTCGCACCGCTGCCCCTCTGGAACGACCTCACCCGGGGCCGGCAGCCCGGCGGCGACGTGGTGACCACCATCCGCGCCTCCATGCAGGAGGCGGCCTTCCGGGGGCTCGACGGGAAGCGGGGCGCGGTCGTGGCGGTCGAGCCGTCCAGCGGCCGGATCCTGGCGCTCGTCAGCTCGCCCTCGTACGACCCGGGGGTTCTCTCCGGTACGGGACGGGAGGTCAAGGACGCCTGGCGGCGCCTCAACACCTCGTCGAACCAGCCGATGCTGAACCGGGCGCTGCGGCAGACGTATCCGCCGGGCTCCACCTTCAAGATCGTGACGGCCGCGGCGGCCCTGGACGCGGGGGCGGTGCGGGACGTGGAGGCGCCGACGGACACCCCGGACCCGTACGTGCTGCCCGGCACCCGGCAGGTGCTGCCGAACGAGGCGAGGGGCTGCGGCGGCGCCTCCCTCGCGGCCGCGATCCAGTGGTCCTGCAACACGGTGATGGCCGCACTCGGGGTGAAGGTGGGCCTCACGGAGATGGTCGACGCGGCGGAACGGTTCGGCTTCAACGACACGGGGCTCCGGGTGCCGTCCTGGGTGGCGAAGTCCAACTTCGACCGGCGGATGAGCCCGGACCAGCTGGCCCTTTCGTCGATCGGGCAGTTCGACACGACGGCGACCCCGCTCCAGATGGCGATGGTCGCGGCGGCCGTCGCCAACAACGGGGAGATCGCCCACCCGTACCTCGTCGACCGCACCACCACCTCCGGCGGCACGACCGTGGACCGCACCGGCCGCCGCAGCTACCGGCAGGCGATGAACCCCGCGACGGCGATGCAGCTCCAGCGGCTGATGGTGCGGGCCGTGGAGGAGGGCACGGGGACGAACGCGGCGATCCCCGGGGCCCGGGTCGGCGGCAAGACGGGCACCGCCCAGCACGGCTTCGGCAACACGGGCACCCCGTACGCCTGGTTCATCGCCTGGGCCCAGGCCGACGACGCCGCCCAGCCCGCGGTCGCGGTCGCGGTCGTCGTCGAGGACGCGGAGGCCTCCCGTACGGACATCAGCGGGGGCGGCAGCGCGGCGCCGATCGCCAGGGCGGTGATGGAGGAGGCGCTGCGCCTGGAGGCGGAGGCGCGGGGGTAGGCGCTCTACCGCTGCGCGCCGTCCGCGATCGCGGCCTCCACCTCCGCGACCCGCTCGGCCTCCTCCGCCGCGAAGCGCTCGCGGTCCAGCGCCTCCGCGATCTCCTCGTCCTGGGTCATCAGCAGGTCCAGGTTGGAGTCGCCGAGGTCGAAGACGCCCATGTCGAGGTAGGCCTTCTGGAGGCGTTCGCCCCAGAGGCCGATGTCCTTGACGCAGGGGACGATCCGGCTGAAGAGGAGCTTGCGGAAGAGGTGCAGGAACTCGCTCTGCTCGCTGAGCTCCTCGGCCTCCTTCTTCGGGATGCCGAAGTTCTCCAGGACCTCGACCCCGCGCAGCCGGTCCCGCATCAGGTGGCAGCCCTCGATGACGAACTCCTCGCGCTCGCGGAGTTCGGCGTCGGAGAGCTGCTTGTAGTAGTCGCGCAGCGCCATGCGGCCGAAGGCGACGTGCCGGGCCTCGTCCTGCATCACGTACGCGAGGATCTGCTTGGGCAGCGGCTTGTCGGTGGTGTCGCGGATCATGCCGAAGGCGGCGAGGGCGAGGCCTTCGATGAGGACCTGCATGCCGAGGTAGGGCATGTCCCAGCGGGAGTCGCGCAGGGTGTCGTCGAGGAGGCCCTTGAGGTTGTCGTTGATCGGGTACAGCATCCCGATCTTCTCGTGGAGGAAGCGGCCGTAGATCTCGGCGTGCCGGGCCTCGTCCATGGTCTGGGTGGCCGAGTAGAACTTGGCGTCCAGGTCGGGGACGGACTCGACGATCCGGGCGGCGCAGATCATCGCGCCCTGCTCGCCGTGGAGGAACTGGCTGAACTGCCAGGAGGCGTAGTGCCGGCGCAGGTCGCCCTTGTCCTTCTCGGTCATCTTCGCCCAGTGGCGGGTGCCGTGGAGGGTGAGGACCTCGTCGGGGGTGCCGAGCGGGTCGTACGGGTCGACCTCGATGCCCCAGTCGATGCGGGTGGCGCCGTCCCACTGCTTGTCCTTGCCCTTCTGGTAGAGGGCGAGGAGGCGCTCGCGGCCGTCGTCGTAGTCCCAGGAGAAGCGGGCGGCGCCGGTGGCGGGCACCTGCCAGCCGGGTGCGGCGGGGGCGTTCACGTACAGGTCGTGCGTCGACACCGACGACTCCTTCCGTCCTTTTCCAGCAGGCTCACACGGTGGTAGACGGATCGTCAACAAGTCGTACGGGAGAGATTGGCGGCGTTGCCGACGAGCAGGCGCCCCGGAGTCGCCCCGGCCGGGTCGCGGCGGGGGTACGTCCTCGGGGACCGTTCCCCCCGACGGCCCCGCTCCGCGGTTACGCTGCGGTCCATGACGAGCGCCGCCACCCCCGCGTACCGCAGGCTCAGTGTCGAGGAGCGGCGCGGGCAGCTGCTCGGCGTCGCCCTGGAGCTCTTCGCCCACCGGGCGCCCGAGGACGTCTCGCTCGACGACGTCGCCGAGGCGGCCGGCGTCTCGCGGCCCCTCGTCTACCGCTACTTCCCCGGCGGCAAGCAGCAGTTGTACGAGGCCGCCCTGCGCTCCAACGCCGACGCCCTGAACCGCTGCTTCACCGAGCCGCCGGCCGGGCCGCCCACCGAGCGGCTCGGCCGGGTGCTCGACCGCTACCTGGCCTTCGTCGACAAGCACGGCGCCGGGTTCAGCGCCCTGCTGCGGGGCGGCAGCGTCGCCGAGACCTCCCGGACCTCCGCGATCGTGGACGAGGTGCGGCGGGCCGCCGCCGAGCAGATCCTCGTCCACCTCGGGGTGGAGCGGCCGGGCCCCCGGTTCGGCATGCTGGTCCGGACGTGGATCGCCGCCGTCGAGGCGGCCTCGCTCATCTGGCTCGACGAGGGGAAGCAGCCGCCCGCGCGGGAGCTGCGGGACTGGCTCGTCGACCATCTCGTCGCCCTGCTCGCGGCGACCGCGGCGAGCGACGAGGAGACGGCGGAGGTCGTGAAGCGGCTCCTCGCGCAGGAGACCCCCGAGGGGCCGGTGGCGGCGCTGGTCCGCCGGGTGATCCCGGTGGCGGGCGAGGCGGCGCACCTGCTGTGAGGCGGTGGGCCGGGAGAGACTGTGGGGGTGAGAAGCGAGAACACCCCCTTCCGCGGCGGCCCCCTCGACGGCCGGGCCCTGCCGATCCTCGTCGGCCCGACCGGCCACCCTCCGAAGTGGTACGAGATCCCGGTCCCGGCACACGACGGGCACCCGCCGACCCTGCACACGTACCGGCGCGAGCCCTCGGGCTACACGAAGCGGCTCGGGCTCCAGCGCGGCTGGGTGTACGTGTACGCCCCCGAGGGGCGGGAGCGGCGCGAGCTGAAGTGGCCGTGGTCGAAGCCGGCGCAGAAGCCGGCGCAGAAGCCGGCGCAGAAGCCGAACGGGTGACATGGCGAGGCTCGCCCCGATGCGTACATTAATCAGATGAACTGACCCGTCATCATCCTCATGGAGGTGGTGACGTGTCGCGAAGGCTGCTGCGCACGGTCCGCACGGGGGCGCTCGCCGCGGCGACGGCGCTCACGGGGGTGCTCGCGGGGACGGTCCCGGCGGCGGGCGCCGCCCCGGCCCCGCCCGCGGACCCTCCGGCAAAGGCCCCGATCGCCCGGGCGG
>NZ_MWIG01000637.1:0-7603 GCF_002156145.1 Streptomyces sp. NRRL B-24572
CGGCGTCCGGGTCCACGTCCGCGCATCCCTCTGACCACGGCCACCGCGCATCCCCCGGCCACGGCCGCCCCGCACCCCTCTGACCACGGCCACCGCACCTTCCTCCGCATCGACCACAGAAAGCCGACCCCATGGGAACGATCCCCGCAGCCGGCGCACCGGCAGGCGAAGCGCCCGCCGTCGACTGGCGCCGCGTCAGCAGCCTCGTCATCGGCCAGGCCGCCGTCCAGGCGGGCAGCTTCGCCCTCCTGATCGCCATGAGCTGGACGGCCGTCCAGCTCGGCGGCCGCGAAGCCGTCACGTACGTCACCCTCTCCGCCACCCTGCCGCGCGCCCTGCTCCTCCTCTTCGGAGGAGCGCTCGCCGACGCGCTCGGCCCCCGTGCCGTCCTGCTCCGCGCGACGAGCGTCCGCGTCCTCGTCCTCGCCGCCGGAGTGGCGGTGACCGCCACCACCGAGTCCCTGTGGCCGCTGATCGCCGTCGCCCTCGTCGACGGCGTCCTGCTCGGCCTCACCGGCCCCGCCTCCGGTGTCCTGCTGCCCCGCCTCGCCCCCCAGGAGCAGCTCGGCCGCGCCAACTCCCTCTTCTCCATGGTGCTGCGCCTCGCCCCCATCGCGGGCTCGCCCCTCGGCGCCTGGCTGGTGGTCGTCGGCGGCCTGCCCGTGGCCATGACGGCAGCGGCCGTCGGCTGCACCGTCTGGCTGGCCTGCGCCGCCCACGTCACCCACGGCATGACCAGGCCCGAGCGCGCCCCGCAGGGGCCCTCCCTGCTGCGCCGCTCCGGCGACGGCTTCCGTCTCCTCGCCGCGCACCCGCGCCTGCGGTGGATGTTCGTCGCCTGCTTCTGCATGGACCTGGCGTTCCTGTGGCCGGCCGAGGTCGCCCTGCCCCTGCGGGCCGCCGACGAGGGCTGGGGAGTCGGCGCCGTCGCCATGGTCCTGTCCGTCTTCGGCGCCGGCGCGCTGGCCTCCGCCGCCCTGGGCGCGGCCCTCGCCCACCGCATCCCGGCGCACACCAAGCTCGTGGTGACCGGAGTCGGCCTCGCGGCCGGCATGGCCGCCATGGCCCTCGTCCCCTCGGCCGTCGTCCTGGCCGCCACGGCCGGCGTCGTCGGCCTGCTCTCCGGCCTCAACGGGCCCGCCCTGGTCACCGCCTACCAACAGGCCGTTCCCGAGGGGCGGATGGGCGCCGCGATGTCCACCTTCGCGCTCTCCGGCATCGGCGCGGCGCCGCTGTCCCTGGCGGTGTTCAGCCCCGTCTCGCTCTCCCTCGGGGTGACCGGTACCTGGCTGCTGTGCGCGGGCCTCGCCCTGCTCTCCCCGGTCGCCGCGGCCGTCGCCCTGCGCGGTGGGGCGGCCACCGCCACGCCGCGCGCCGACGCCCGTACCCGTACCGCACCGGAGCCCACCGCCACGTCCGTGTGAGGCAGACATGATCCCGCTGGTTGCCCCGCCGCCGGAGGCTCCTCCGGCCGGCCCGCTGATCCCCGCGTCACTCCCGCCCCTGACCGCCGCCCTGCCGCGCCTGCCCGGGCTGCGCCCGGTCCGCCCGCAGCTGTGGCTGGTGGCCACCGAAGCCCACCAGGACACCGTCACCCGGTACGCGCCCCTCGTCCTGGCCACCGAGGAACTGGCCCGCGCCGAGGAGTTCCGCCGCTCCGGCGACCGCGCCACCTACCTGTGCGCGCACGTCGGGCTGCGCCGCCTGCTCGGCGCCCACCTGGGCGTCGCACCCCGCACGGTGTCGGTGGCCCGGGCGCCGTGCCCGTGCTGCGGGGAGCCGCACGGACGTCCCGTACTGCCCGACGGGCGGCTGCACTTCTCGCTCTCCCACTGCGAGGGACTGAGCCTGATCGCCGTGGCGTCCACCCCCGTCGGCGTGGACATCGAGCGGGTGCCGGCGCCGCACACGGTCGCGGAGGCGTCGGAGGTCCTCCACCCGGCCGAGTCGGCGGAGCTCGCCGCCCTCGCCCCGGCCCTCCGCCCCGCCGCGTTCGCCAGGGTGTGGACGAGGAAGGAGGCCTATCTGAAGGGGATCGGCACGGGTCTGGGCGCCGATCCGTCCGCCGAGTACGTGGGCGCAGGCCCGCTCCCCTCGGCACCGCCCGGATGGCTCCTCGCCGACGTCGCCGTCCCCGCCGGCCACCACGCCGCCGTGGCGCTCCGCCGGTGAGGAGCGTGCCGCCTCCTGTGCGGGTCTCGTCCTCGGCCGTGGCGGGGAGGTTCTCCGACGAGGCGACGCCGGCCCCGGGAAGTACCCGGGGCCGGCGTCGCGGCCCCGGGGCGCGGCGCCGACCGGGCGGAGGTCACGGGCCCGACGTGGCGGCAGCGTGTTCCATCGCCGACACGGGCGAGTGATCATTCACCGTGATCGCCGCCACGGGGCCGGAACGGCCGCGCGGCGCACCTAGACTCCCCGCACATGTCGCTCTGGCTCCTCAACCACTTCAGCACCTTCACCCTGGCCGTCGTCACCGTCGGCGGGACCGTCCTCCTCGCCGTCGCCGGCAGTGTGCTGCTCCGCCGCAGGTACCCGTCGCTGGCCCGGGGGGAGCACAACGACATGGTCGGGGTGACGCTGGGGATGTTCGGCGCGATCTACGGGATCATCCTCGCGTTCGTCATCGTCACCCTCTGGACCCAACTGGACAGCACGCAGACCATCGTCGCCAGCGAGGCCACCGACGCCGCGCTCATCGCCCGCGACGCCGCCGCCTTCCCGCCGGCCGTCCGCGCCGACCTCGACACGGCGCTCAGCGGCTACGTCCACGCGGTCGTCGAGGACCAGTGGCCCCGCATGCGCGCCGGACAGCCGGGCTACGGGGCCACCGAGGGGCACCTCCGGTCCGCCTTCGACGTCCTCCAGGCGTACGACCCGAAGTCCCCGCGCGAAGAGGTCTTCTACGAGGAGGCCGTCACCCACCTCAACGACGTGGCCGCCCAGCGTCGGGCCCGCCTGAACATGGCCGAGCAGGAACTCCCGCCGCTGCTCCAGGTCCTGGCCTTCGGCGGCGCGATCGTCCTCGTCCCGCTCACCTTCCTCTACGGCATGCGCAGGCTCCGGATCCAGCTCCTCTTCGTCGCCTCGGTCGCCTCCCTCATCGGCTTCAGCCTGCTGCTGGTCTTCGTCCTCGACCGCCCCTTCGCCGGCGAACTGAGCGTGAGCCCGGCTCCGTACCGGGAGGGGGCCCTCGCCCAGTACTGGAAGCAATGAGAGGTCAGGAGTGGTCGATGACCACCTTGCCGAAGGAGGTTCCGGCGGCGTAGTGGCGGTAGGCGTCGACGGCCCGGTCGAAGGGGAAGACGCGGTCGACGACGGGCCGCAGTCCGTGCTTCTCGACGAAGGCGTTCATCGCGGTGAACTGGGCGCGGCTGCCGACCGCCACGCTGCGGATCGTGGCGCCGGAGGCGAAGAGGGCGTGCGGGTCGAGCGGCGGGGCGGTCCTGCCGGTGAAGCCGACGCACACGACGGTGCCGCCCAGGGTGATGGCGCGGACGGACTCGTGGAGGAGGCCGGCGACGTCGACGACACGGTCGGCGCCCCGGCCGTCGGTGAGGGCGCGGACCTCGCCGGCCCAGTCGGGGGTGGCCGCGTAGTCGACGACGGCGTCGGCGCCGAGCTCGCGCAGGCGCGCCGCCTTGGCGGGGCTGCTGGTCGTGGCGATGACGCGCGCGCCGAGCGCCTTCGCGAACTGGAGCGCGAAGAGGGAGACGCCGCCGGAGCCCTGCACGACCACGGTGTCGCCGGGGCGGACCCCGGTTCCGTCGCCGGTCAGCGCGTTCCACGCCGTCACCGCCACACAGGGGAGGGTGGCGGCCTCCGCGTACGTGAGGTGCGCGGGTACGGTCACGAGCGAGTCCGCGTCGGCCACGGCGTACTCGGTGAGCATGCCGTCCAGCGAGCCGCCGAGCTGCGCGACGTGCTCGACGGTGAACGGGCCGTCCTGCCAGGACGGGAAGAGCGTGGCGGCGACGCGGTCCCCGACGCGTACCGAGTCGACGCCCGGGCCGACCGCGACCACTTCGCCGGCCCCGTCGGAGACGGGGACGACGTCCGGCTTCACCGGGAGGACGTAGGTCCCGTCGAGCACGCTGAGCTCGCGGAAGCTCAGGGACGTCGCGCGCACGGCCACCAGGGCCTGGCCGGGGCCGGGCGTGGGGACGTCGTGCTCGCGGACGGTGAGGCCGGACAGTCCGGCCCCGCTGTGGGACAGGTGGTAGCTCCGCATCGGTCGTGCCCTTCGTGAGAGGTGGGTGGGGCGGGTCGTTTCGCCGGGCATCACGCGTCGGCGGACTGGGCGGACTGGGCGGACTGGGCGGACTGGGCGGACTCGGCGGCCAGCGGGACCTCTCCCGCGGTCTTGCTGAAACCGAGCGCCTCGACGATCCGGCCGTCCGTCACCCGCATGACGTTGACGCCCTGCACCCACTGGTCGGAGCCGTCCCCGAAGCGGTAGGTCCACATGATCGTCGCGCGGTCGCCCGCCACGATCACCTCCTGCGGGGTGAACCGCGCGGTGAGGTCGTCGACGAGGGCCGACCACCACTCCGTACACGCCTCGCGTCCGAAGACCCGCTCCCCGCGCGGCGCGGGCTGGACGCTCTCCATGACGCAGTCCTCGGCGATCAGGTCGGACAGGAGGCCGGCCTCGCGGTCGGTGAACGCGCGGTTGAAACGGTCGATGACTTCGGCGGTGGTGCGTACGGACATTGACGCCTCCTCAGGAGAGATAGACCGTTCGGTCTACGAGGTAGATAGATAGACCGGTTGATCTACCGTGTCAAGTGCTGCAGAATCGCGTCATGAGTACTTCCGTGAAGCCGGGCCCCCGTGAGCGACTCCTGCTCGCCGCCCAGGAGTTGACCTACAGTCAGGGTGTCGGCGTCGGCGTGGACGCCCTGCTCAAGGGGGCCGGCGTCGCCCGCCGTTCGCTGTACGAGCACTTCGGCGGCAAGGACGGCCTCATCGCCGAGGTGCTGCGCCGCAGCACCGCCGAGGACGTGGAGCGATACCGCTCCACCATGGACGCGGCGGGGGAGGACCCCCGGGCCCGGCTCCTCGCCGTCGTGGACCGGCTCGGCCTCATCGCCGCCGACCCGGACTTCCGCGGGTGCCGGTACCTCGCCGCCGACCTCGCGCTCACGGACCCGGAGCACCCCGGCCGCGAGGTCACCAGGGCGTACCGGCACACCCTCCACGGCCTGTTCGAGGACGAGTTCCTCGCCCTCGGGCACGCGCGGCCCGGCTTCGCCGCCGACCAGATGCTGATCCTCGTCGACGGCCTCCTCGCCGTCGGCGCGACCCGCCCCGGCGTCGAGCCCGCCGCGGCGGCCCGGGACCTCGCCGAGCACATCATCGACGCCGGCCTCGCGTAGGGCCTGTCCGGCGGATCGGGGTCGGACGGACCCCGGGGCGGTGCTATGCCTCGTGCACCCTGGTCAGGAGGTCCATCAGCTGCCGGGCCTCCGCCGCGTCGAGCGGTGCGAGGAGTGCGGAGTTGGCCCGCTCGGCCAGCTCCGCGCACCGCTCCAGTGCGCGTACGCCCGCCGGCGTCACCGTCACCGCGTTCTTGCGGCGGTCCCGCGGATCGGGTTCCCGTAGCGCGAGACCGGCCTCCTCCAGCTGGTTGAGCAGGAGGACCACGTCCTTCGCGTCGAAGCCCAGCCGGCGCACCAGATCGGCCTGGGCGACCGGGCCGTACTCGGACACCGCCGCGAGCACGGCGTGCTGCGGGAGCTTCAGCCCTTCCTCCGCGATCGCCTCGGCGACCAGGCCCCGGCCGCGCGCCGCCACGCGGCCGACCAGCCAGCTCGGCAGGGACTGGATGTGCGTCAGGGCGTGCGGGCCTTCGGTGGGGGGCATGGATGCAGGCTATCCCGAATCCATTGGACCTCCCAACGGTTTGCCTCTACGGTGTTATTCATTGGGAATCCCAATGATTCTCCGATTCCGTGTCCGTGCCACATCCGGAGGTGTCCATGCGTCGTGTCCGCTACGAGGTCAACGGCGGCCCCGAGGTCCTCTTCGTCGAGGAGGTCCCCGAGCCGCAGCCCGGTCCGGGCGAGCTGCTGGTCCGCAGCGAAGCGGTCGGCGTCACCCTGCCCTCCGTACGGAAGGTGCGCGAGGGCGTCGAGCCGATGCCGCTCGGCGGCGAGGTGGCGGGCACCGTCGCCGCCGTCGGCGCGGACGTCACCGGCTTCTCCGTGGGCGACCGCGTCACCGGCCTCTGCTTCTCCCACGCGTACGCCGAACTGGCCCTCGTCCACCAGGCGATGGCCTCCCGCATCCCCGACCGGGCGACCGCCGTCGACGCCGTGGCCCTGGTCCGCAGCGGCCTGGTGGCGCGCGGTGCCTACGAGGCCGGCCGCCCCCGCCCCGGCGACGCCGTCATGGTCACCGCGGCGGCCGGCGCGGTCGGCACCCTCGCCCTCCAGTACGCCAGGGCGGGCGGGGCCTCCCGCGTCGTCGCGGCCGTCAGCAGCGCGGACAAGGCGGAGTTCGTACGCGCCCTCGGCGCCGACGAGGTCGTGCTCTACGGGGACGAGTCCTGGGGCGAACCGGTCGACATCGTCATCGACGGGGTCGGCGGAGAACTCCTCGGACCCGCGGTGCGCGCCCTCGCCCCCGGCGGCCGCCTGGTCGCCTTCAGCTCGGGCGGCGGCACCGTCGAAGCGTACGAACTGCTGGTCCGGGGCGCCTCCGTCATCGGCTTCCAGATGGCGGCCATCGCCCGGGGCGAGCCCGAGGTGTACGCGCGCTGGCTCGACGAACTGTGGGAACTCCACCGCGACCGCACGCTCCGCCCCCGCGTCTGCGCCCTGGTCCCGCTCGCCGAAGCGGCGCGCGCCCACGAGATCGTCGAGTCCCGCGGCAACCTCGGCAAGGTCGTGCTGATCCCCTGAGCGCGGGCGGGTGCGCCGCCCGCGCACGACGAGCGGGCCGGCCCCGCCGGCTGCTGCACGCGGATCAGTGGTCGTAGCGGCCCGTGTCGATCTCCCAGCGGTGGTAGCCGGCGATCCAGGCGGCGAGGCCGTCGACGTACCGGCGGGCCGCCTCCCGGGCGGCCGGGGCGAGATCGAGGAGGTCGCAGATCTCGGGGACCTCGGACGACAGCTCCACGAAGCGGTCCACCATCGTCTGGGCCTCGCGCATCACCTGGGCGGCCGCCTCCTCGGGGGACCCGCCGCGTTCCTCGCGGACGATCATCACCAGGTTGGCCACGTCGCCGCGGGCGAGCTCCTGGGCGTACGAGTGCACGTCGTTGGTGAACGAGGGTATGTCGGCGGCCAGTTGGCGCATCCGACGGAAGGCCGGATGGTGCAGCACCTCCTGCGGCAGCTCGAACCGGTTGAGCCGCTCGACCATGTCGAAGAGGGTCTCCATGGCGGCCGTGCCCCGGCGGAGCGCCAGATAGCCCTCCCGGTCCGGGAGTCGGCCGGAGAGCCGGCCTGCGGCCTCGGCGGGGTGGCACGCGAAGTACCACTCCCAGTTGTAGGCGGACCGGGCCCGCCATCGGGCCGACATGCCGCGCGCGCTGCGCTCCCAGAGGTCGGCGAAGGCCTGCTCGACGGGGGTGCGGTCGCCGGGCGCGGGGCCGCCCCCG
>NZ_MWIG01000638.1:0-9220 GCF_002156145.1 Streptomyces sp. NRRL B-24572
GTGGTGGGAGCCGGGGCGGCCGGGGTCTCCGACGCTCCGGGCTTGTAGTCGGCGAAGAAGTCCCACCAGGCACGATCGACCGAATTCGGGTCCTGGAGGTACTGCTGGTAGATCTCGTCGACGAGCCACTCATTGGCACCGAAGGCGGCTGCGGGGCTCACGCCCTGCCCGTCTTGGTCGGCCGGGGAGCTCGGGGTACTGGGGGACTGAGACGACACGGCGGCAACCGCCCTCTTCCGCTTCGCAAGGTGATGGACAGCGGAAATAAAGGCTACGCCTGTCCGGCCGAGAGGTGCAGGCCAGGCAGTCCAACGTTGCGCAAGTCACACTTGACAGCGCGTTTCGACCCCATGAATGGCGGGAAACAAGCGTGGTTCCACATGTGTGAGGGTACGGAAAAGCGCGAGCACGGCCCTGTTCGGCCGCACCCCTGATCGCGTCCCGCTCACGTGGAGGCAGGTCTCGCTCACGTAGGCGCAGGTCTCGTTCACGTAGACACATGTCCTGCTCACGTACACGCAGAACGTGTGCTTCCGGTTCGAACCCTACGTCAATCTCTCGGGGGAAGGCTGCCCGGAAGAGTGACTCTGATGCGGCAGCCACGTGACGATTCGGCCACTCCGATCCCGCCGCCGTGCAGATCCACCGCCCAGCGGGCGATCGCGAGCCCGAGCCCCGTGCCGCCGTCGCTGCCGGGGCCCGGCCGGTCCGGGGCCGAGCCCCGGTTGAACCGCTCGAAGACCTTGTGCCGCTCCGACTCGGGGATGCCGGGACCCTCGTCCTCGACCTCCAGCTCCAGCGAGTCCGGATACGGGCCGCGCCGGGCCCGGACCGTGACCCGGCCGTGCGGCGGGGAGTGCTTCACCGCGTTGTCGATCAGGTTCGCCATCACCTGGTGCAGCCGCTCCGCGTCCGCGTGCGCGACCAGCTCGGGCGGCGACACGTCCAGATGCAGGTGCACGTCCGTACGGCGGTGAAGGCCCGAGGTGGACGACAGGCCGCGCTGGGACGCCGCCAGGTTCGCCTCCCGCAGCACCCCCGACAGATACGGCCAGACCTCGAAACGGCCCGCCCTGAGCGCGACGACACCGTTGTCGAGCCGTGACAGGTCGAGCAGCGTCTCCACCAGCCGGCCGAGCCGCTCCGTCTGCTTCAGCGCCGAGCGCATGGTCTCCGGATCGGCCTCGGACACCCCGTCCACCACGTTCTCCAGGACGGCCCGGAGCGCGGCGATCGGCGTGCGCAGCTCGTGCGAGACATTGGCCACCAGCTCCTTGCGGTGCCGGTCGACGGCCTCCAGGTCGTCCGCCATGCGGTTGATCGTCAGGGCCAGGTCGCCCAGCTCGTCCCGCCGGTCCGCGCCCCGCACCCGGCGGCTGAAGTCCCCGCGCGAGATCGACCCGGCCACCGTGTTCATCTCGTCCAGCGGCGCCGTCAGGGACTGCGCCACGAACTGGGTGATCAGCAGGGTCGCGATCATCGCGAAGATCGTGATGTACCGGAACTCCGTGGAGGTGCGGATCGCCACCAGGGCCAGGCCGGAGGTCAGCAGGACCGCCCCGACGACCAGCGCGCCCAGCTTGGTCTTGATCGAGATCACGATCCGGCGGGGCCGGTGCGATTCCTGTCCCACGTGCGGCCTCCCGGGCCCCGGCCGGTTCACGGCGCCGGGGTCTCCAGCGCGTATCCGACGCCGTGGACCGTACGGATCCGCTCGGCCCCGATCTTCCGGCGCAGCGCCTTGATGTGGCTGTCCACGGTCCGGGTGCCCGAGGCGTCCGCCCAGTCCCACACCTCGGCGAGCAGCTGCTCGCGGGAGAGGACCGCGCGGGGGGTGCTCGCCAGGCAGACGAGCAGGTCGAACTCGGTCGGCGTCAGGTGCACGTCCTCCGCGCGGACCCGGACCCGGCGCTGCGCGTGGTCGATCTCCAGCTCACCCAGGCGCAGGATCCCGCTGCGCGGGGTGACGGCCGCGAGCGCGGCCCGCTCCACCCGGCGCAGCAGCACGTGCACCCGGGCGGCCAGCTCGCGCATCGAGAACGGCTTCGTCATGTAGTCGTCCGCGCCGACGCCGAGCCCGACCAGCATGTCGGTCTCGTCGTCGCGGGCGGTCAGCATGAGGACCGGGACGGGGCGCTGGGCCTGGACCCTGCGGCACACCTCCAGGCCGTCGAAGCCGGGCAGCATCACGTCCAGGACCATCAGGTCGGGCTGCCAGGCCTCGGCCGCTTCGACGGCCGCGGGGCCGTCGGTCGCGGTCTGGACGAGGAAGCCCTCGGCGCGCAGCCGCGCGGAGATGGCCTCCACGATCGTGGCGTCGTCCTCGACCACCAGGACGCGCCGCTGGGCCCCCGGAGTGGCCGCCGCACCGTGGTGAGTGGTGTGTGTCTGCTCCATTGCCCCGCCTCGCGTCGCCGATGTCGGTGCAGCAGCCTAGAGGTACCGGCGGCGTCCAGGCTATCCAGGAGCTACCCGGGACGGACGGCGAGGTGGACCACGTCGGGGACGCCCCGGGCAACGGGGATCTCTTCCGTCCGTACCCCGCTGAATCCGGCATTCCGCAACGACTCTTCGAAATCGGCGGACGGCTGCGCGGACCACACGGCGAGGATCCCGCCGGGCCTCAACCGGGCCGCGCAGGACGCCAATCCCTCAGCTGAGTACAGGGATTCGTTGTCCTCGGTGACCGTCCAGTCGGGGCCGTTGTCGATGTCCAGACAGAGGGCGTCGTAGGTGTCCGTGGTGGTACGGAGGTGGGTCACCAGGTCCGTGTGCAGGATCACGGTCCGCGGATCGGCGAGCGCGGCCCCGGAGATCGCGGCGAGGGGCCCCTGGCGATGCCAGTCGATGATCGCCTCCTCACGCTCCGCGACCACGATCCGGCCCCAGCGGGGGTCGGCGGCGGCGTGGGCGAGGGAGAAACCGACGCCGAGGCCGCCGATGAGGACGGACGCGCCGGGACGGGACCCCTCGGGGAGGGCGGCCAGGGCCGCGTCGACCAGGAGCCGCTCGGAGCGCCCGTCGGAGGTGTCCATCAGGAAGGTGCCGTTGGCGATGATCTCGTAGTGCTCGGCACGACGGCGGAGGACAACTTCTCCGTACGGCCCTTCGCGGCGGTCGAGGGTGACGGGGCTGGTCATGATCACTCCGTGGCTCGTGTGCGTACGGTTCGTCCCGGCCATCCTCGCGGGGCGGCGACGGCCGGGACAAACACTTAACGAGGCGTACGCGCGCGGGGCTTCGCGCGTCAGGACCCGGCGGTCGTACGGCGCGCGCCCCGCCACGCGTACAGCGCCGCACCGGACGCGAAGGCGACCGCCGCCACCGTCCACGCCCCGCCCTGCGGGCCCGGCTGCATCGCCCACGCCCACCAGGCCCAGGGTGTCGCGTACGGCGGCGGGCGCCCCGAACCCTCGGCGTGACCCGGCACCGCGAGGGCGAGGGCGAGGCCGCCGGGCAGGGCGCGGGAGCGGGCGTACGGGCGCAGCGGGCTCACGGGATCGGCACCTCGTCCGGGTGACGAGGGCTCGCCGCCGGGTGGCGGGCCGGGTGGTCCCGCCGGGTGGCGGGGGACTTGGCGCGGAGCCGGTCGATGTACGGCCGCGTGCCCGCGACGTCGGGCCCGAAGCCGCCCGGAGCGGGGGCCGGCCACCGGAGGGCCGCCGCGTCGTCGCCCTCGTCGCCCCCGGAGGGGCCTCCCCCTGCGGGGCGCGACAGTCTCACGCCCTCTCTGTCGCCGGGCGGCCGTCCCCCGGTTCACGCGCTCAGGGGTTCGTCGGCGGGCCGCCCTCCGGGAGGGCGGCGAAGACGCGCTGGAGGGCGGGCGGACGTGCGCCGTCGTCCGCGACGACCAGGCGGTGGCGGTAGGTCACGTAGTACTGGAAGCCGTCGGGGATCGGGCTGCCCGTCGGGCGCTCCGGGACGAGGGCGAACGCGGGGTCCTCCAGGGCCGCCCGCAGCTCGGCGGCCTCGGCGGGGGTCTGCTTGCCGGTCCGGGGCGGCTTGGTGCCGGAGCGGCTGGTCCAGCTGCCGTCGTAGTGGACGACGAGCCGGTTGCGGACGCCGGCGAGGCCGCCGTTGACGACCACCTCGACGAGGACCTCGCCCGGCTGGGGGTTCGACGCGGGCGTGCCGGACTCCGTCGTGGGGCTCGGCAGGGCCGGTGCGCTCGTGCTCGACGGCGATCCGCCGGGCGCGGTCGGCACGCCGGGGCCGCAGCCGCTCAGGCCGCCCACCAGGGCCCCCGCGAGCAGCAGGGTCCCGCACCACGTCCACGTCGTCCGTACGCCTCGCACCATGGGTCGAGCATGCACGGTCCGGGGCCCCGTGCGCAGCCGGACGGCCGGGATTCCACCCGGCGGAGACCTCAGTCGCCTCCGGGGCCCGTGCGGACGATTCCGGTGAGCGGTCCCCGGTGGATCCAGCCCAGCGAGTCGTACAGCGCGAAGCCGTCCGTGGTCGCGGCGAGGACTCCGGTCACGGCGCCCGCCTGGGCGGCGGCGGCCTCCAGGGTGCGCATGACGTTCGCGCCGAGGCCCCGGCGCCGGTGCGCGGGGTCGGTCTCGATCTGGTCGGCGACCGCGGTGGAGCCGGTCGGCGCGATCTGGCCGCGTGCGGCGAGGGTGCCGTCGGGGGCGAGGATCCGGACCCGGACGACGCCGTCCTCGACCTCGGTGGTCCGGGCGTATCCCTCGGGCGGCGCGGGGCGGGCGCCGGGGTCCAGCGGCTTGACCATCATGAAGCCCGGGTCGTCGGGGATCGTCCAGCCCCCGGTGATCCACGGCGCCACCTCCTCGGGGCCCGCCATCACCTTGAGCCAGCTGTACGGCGTGGTCAGGCGGGTGCAGAGCGCGCCGACGGAGGCCGCGTTGGGGGCGGGCAGGACGTGCCGCACGACGTGCCGGGGCAGGCCGACGTCGATCCGGTGGCCCCAGGGCTCGGCGACGGCGGCCGGGGTGCCCCGGGAGACGGTCCAGCCCGCCACCCAGGCCGAGGTAATGGCTGCAATATCCATGCAGGCATTACATCGGCTCCATGCGGGCGCGTGCGGGGGTGATCGCTCAGAGCGAACGAACGTCCGGGAACATCCCCGAGCTCACAAGCATTGAGTGCGTATAGCTCAACTTGACTGCCGAAGGGGAGATCATGGCTTCTGAGTCCATGGCGTCTGTGCCGCTCACTCTGCCTGTGCTGCCGCTCGACGACGAGGTCGTGCTGCCCGGAATGGTGGTGCCGCTGGACCTGTCCGACAACGACGTACGGGCCGCCGTCGAGGCCGCCCAGGCCGCCGCCCGCACCGGAGCGGGCAAGCCCCGTGTGCTGCTCGTGCCGCGGGTCGACGGAACCTACGCCGGCACCGGCGTCCTGGGCATCGTCGAGCAGGTCGGGCGCCTGTCCGACGGCGACCCCGGCGCGCTCATCCGCGGCCTCGGCCGCGTCCGCATCGGCGCCGGCACCACCGGCCCCGGCGCCGCCCTGTGGGTCGAGGGCAGCACCGTCGAGGAGACCCTGCCCGACCCGCTGCCCGGCTCCGTGACCGAACTGGTCAAGGAGTACAAGGCGCTGGCCACCAGCTGGCTCAAGAAGCGCGGTGCCTGGCAGGTCGTCGACCGCGTCCAGCAGATCGACGGCGTCGGCGCCCTCGCCGACAACTCCGGTTACTCGCCCTTCCTCAGCGTCGCGCAGAAGGTCGAACTCCTGGAGACCGCCGACCCGGTCGCCCGCCTCAAGCTCGCCACCGCCCAGCTCCGCGAGCACCTCGCCGAGCAGGACGTCGCCGAGACCATCGCCAAGGACGTCCAGGAGGGCGTCGACAAGCAGCAGCGCGAGTTCCTGCTCCGCCGCCAGCTCGAAGCCGTCCGCAAGGAGCTCCGCGACCTCAACGGCGAGACCGAGGGCGACGAGTCCGACGACTACCGCGCCCGCGTGGAGGCCGCCGACCTGCCCGGGAAGGTGCGGGAGGCCGCCCTCAAGGAGGTCGAGAAGCTGGAGCGGGCGAGCGACCAGTCGCCCGAGGGCTCCTGGATCCGGACCTGGCTCGACACCGTCCTCGAACTGCCGTGGAACGAGCGGACCGAGGACGCGTACGACATCCTGGGCGCCAAGGCGATCCTGGACGCCGAGCACGCGGGCCTGGAGGACGTGAAGGAGCGCATCACCGAGTACCTGGCCGTGCGCAAGCGGCGCGCCGAGCGCGGCCTCGGCGTCGTGGGCGGCCGCCGTGGCGGAGCCGTCCTCGCCCTCGTCGGCCCCCCGGGCGTCGGGAAGACGTCGATCGCCGAATCGGTGGCGCACGCCATGGGCCGGAAGTTCGTCCGGGTCGCCCTCGGCGGCGTACGCGACGAGGCGGAGATCCGCGGCCACCGGCGGACGTACGTCGGCGCCCTGCCCGGCCGGATCGTCCGCGCGATCAAGGAGGCCGGGTCCATGAACCCGGTGGTCCTGCTCGACGAGATCGACAAGGTCGGCTCCGACTACCGCGGCGACCCCGCGGCGGCGCTCCTCGAAGTCCTCGACCCCGCGCAGAACCACACCTTCCGCGACCACTACCTGGAGGTCGAACTCGACCTCTCCGACGTCGTCTTCCTGGCCACGGCCAACGTCCTCGAAGCCATCCCCGAGGCGCTCCTCGACCGCATGGAGCTGGTGCGCCTCGACGGCTACACGGAGGACGAGAAGGTCGTCATCGCCCGCGACCACCTGCTCCCGCGCCAGCTGGAGCGGGCCGGTCTGGAGGCCGGCGAGGTCGTCCTGGAGGAGTCCGCGCTGCGGAAGCTGGCCGGCGAGTACACCCGGGAGGCGGGCGTCCGCAACCTGGAGCGCTCGATCGCCCGGCTGCTGCGGAAGGTCGCGGCCCAGCACGAACTGGGCGACCGCGAGCTGCCGTTCACCGTCGGCCCCGAGGACCTGCGGCAGCTCATCGGACGGCCGCACCACGTCCCGGAGTCGGCCCAGGACCCGGCGGAGCGGCGGACGGCCGTGCCCGGTGTCGCCACCGGCCTCGCCGTGACCGGCGCGGGCGGTGACGTCCTCTTCGTGGAGGCCTCCCTCGCCGACCCGGAGACGGGAGCCGCCGGGCTGACCCTCACCGGTCAGCTGGGCGACGTGATGAAGGAGTCGGCGCAGATCGCGCTCTCCTTCCTCCGCTCGCACGGCGCGGAGCTGGAGCTGCCCGTCACCGGCCTCAAGGACCGGGGCGTGCACATCCACTTCCCGGCGGGCGCGGTCCCCAAGGACGGGCCGAGCGCGGGCGTCACGATGACGACCGCCCTCGCCTCCCTGCTGAGCGGCCGGCTCGTCCGTACGGACGTGGCCATGACCGGCGAGGTCTCCCTCACCGGCCGGGTGCTGCCGATCGGCGGCGTGAAGCAGAAGCTCCTCGCCGCGCACCGGGCGGGGATCACGACGGTCGTGATCCCCAAGCGGAACGAGCCCGACCTGGACGACGTCCCGGCCGAGATCCTGGAGAAGCTGGAGGTCCACCCGGTGACGGACGTCCGCCAGGTCCTGGAGATCGCCCTCGCCCCGGCGGTGGTGCCGGTGGACGTGGCCGCGTAACTCCCCACGTACCGGAGCGGGGTGCCGATCCCGGCACCCCGCTCCGGCGCGTCCGGAACTCGTTACCCGGATGTCAGACGGGGCTGGCATGCTCGTACGCATGAACGACGACGCCTTCTGGGCTCTCATCGACGAGTTGAGCCGCCGGCCCGGTGACCGGGACGAACGCCTCGAGTGGCTGCGGACGGAGCTGATACGGCGTCCGGCGGCCGAGAGCGTGGAGTTCCAGGTGCGTCTGGAGAGGGCGACCGAGATCGCCGACACGCGCGCGCTGTGGACGGCGGCGAACCGCATCGAGGGCGGCGACTGCACGGACGACGGCTTCCACTACTTCACGCTCTGGCTGGTCGGTCAGGGGCGGAAGGTGTACGAGTCGGTCCTCGCCGACCCGGACGCGCTGGCCGACGTCCCCGAGGTGCGCGCGCTCGTGGGCCGGCACCACGACGACTGGGACGACGACGAGTGGCCCGAGTGGGAGGAGCTCGACTACGTCGCGCAGGACGCGTGGGACGAGCTGACGGGCCAGGAGGGCGACGACGGCGAGGAGTTCCTCGACGCCGTCGAGGAGGCGGAGGACGCCGCGGAGGCGGCGGGGGAGTGGGAAGAGGACGCGAGGCCCCGGGGCTCTCGTCCGGAGGGGTCGGCGATACCCCGGCTCACCGCCCTCTTCCCGCCCGGCGCCTCCGGCTCCTAGGAAGGGTTTCCGGGAGAGTTCCCGGGAATCCTCCTGGGAACCCTCCCGGAAGGCCTCTCCCGGAAGGCCTCTCCCGGAAGGTCCCTCCCGGGAAGCCCTCCCAGGAGGTTCCTAGGAGGCGGAGGAGTTGCGGCGGCGGCCCAGGAGCAGGCTGCCCGCCGCGAAGACGGCGAGGGCGCCCGCGCCCGTGAGGGCCGCCGGGAGCGGCGAGGAGGGGGCCTCGGCGGTCTCGGCGGAGAGGGCGGGGGGCTGCTCGTCGCCGCCGTGGCCCGCGTGGCTCACGGTGGAGAGCGAGGCGCCCGCCGCGATCTTCGACTCCGTCGGGGCCTGGGCGGTCCGGGTCTGCGTCGCGGAAGTCGTGGCCGTACCGCCGAACACGACGTCCGAGCAGCTGTAGAAGGCCTCGGGGCTGTCGTTGCGCTGCCAGATCTTGTAGACGATGTGGCGGCCGGTGCGGGCCGGGAAGGTGCCCGTGAAGTTGTAGTAGCCGTCGGTCGCGGTGCGGGCGGTGTCGTAGACGGCGACGGGCGTCGGGTCCAGGTCCGACCACTTCAGGGGCTGGGTCGGGTCGAAGCCGGCCTTGGTGATGTAGACGGTCATGGTGCCCGAGTGCGGGGCCGTCACGCGGAACTTGAAGTCGAAGGAGCCGGCGGCGACGGTCGTCGACGGCCAGTCGGTGCGCGCCCAGTCCAGGGCCCGGTACTTCTCGCGGTTGGCCGAGCAGAGCTTGCCGTCCGGGATGAGCGCCTGGTGCTGCCCGGCGGCGTTGGCGATGTTGACCTCGTTCCAGTCGTACAGCGGCTGGGTGCCGGAGTCGGCGACGAGGTCCTTGCAGACCTGCGACTTGGGCGTCTCGGGGCCCTCGGCGTAGCAGGCCGCCACCCGGCTGACGGGGTTGAAGACGGCTCCGTGGGCGCTCGCGGTGGCGGGGGCGAGGCCGACCAGGGCGGCCGCGGCGGACAGGGCGGC
>NZ_MWIG01000639.1:0-2837 GCF_002156145.1 Streptomyces sp. NRRL B-24572
GGCGATGGCGGCGACGAGGAGGACCACCACGCCCACGACCGTGATGAGGGATCGGGAGCTGCGGACGGGGCGGCGGGCGCCGCCGTAGACGTCGCCGCTGTTGCCCTCGGGCAGGCGGGTCCGGGTCTGGCCCGAGCCGCCCACGCCGCCGAAGCTGTCGTGCTCGTCGCCGGGACTCATGCCGGGTACGCCCCCTCACTCGTTCGCGGGTACGGCCGTGCTTCAACATGACTGGGCATCAGGGAACGCATTCTCAGGAGGGTCGGGTCCGAAGGGAGCTCAGACGGCCATCCCGTACACGATGGTGAACAGCGTCCCCAGCGATCCGATGATGAAGACGCCGGTCAGGCCGGCGACGATCAGGCCCTTGCCCTGTTCCGCGCTGAACGTGTCGCGGAGGGCGGTCGCGCCGATGCGCTGCTTGGCCGCTCCCCAGATGGCGATGCCGAGGCAGAGCAGGATCGCCACGGCCATCACGACCTCGATCATCACCTTGGCCTCGTTGCCCAGGCTCCCGAAAGGTCCCCAGTTCGGGGCGATTCCACCGATGATGGTGGTGATGTCGCCCTTTTCGGCCGCCAGGTACATATAACTCACCGCCCCTGTTGGGTACTTGGTCGCCCCTGCCGGACGGCATGGGTCATCGCCCTATCTTCGCTGATGAAACCGCTCACGTGTGACGGCTTGGCGGCTCTCTTTACCCGATCCCCGCACACTTGACCGATCTGACCGTCTTGACCTGCGGTGGTGTGGCCGGTTTCCATGCGAAGAAGCGTATGGTCACTCTGTGTATCACGGAGAGTGACTTTGGGCAATGATTGTCGTTGTTGCACTCTTGGGGCGGCGTCAGGCGCGACCTAGACTGGCGGCCCTGGCGTACTGCCATGAGCCGAGGGGTGGTTGACGGTGCGTAGGGCTGGCAAGGCGTGGCTGTGGGCCGGCGGGACCCTGGGGGTCTGTCTCGGCTTCGTCGCACTGCTCGTCGTCGGCACGTACTCCGCGGCGGCCGGGATCGCCGGCGGCGCGGGCGCCAAGAACGGGGCCGTGGGGCTCGCGAAGGGTGCCGTACCCGCCCTCTACCAGGGGCTCGTGCAGCGGTGGGGGAACCTGTGCCCCGCCATCAACCCGGCGCTGCTCGCCGCCCAGCTGTACCAGGAGAGCGGCTGGAACCCGCGGGCCGTCTCCCCGGCGGACGCGCGGGGCATCGCGCAGTTCATCCCCGGCACCTGGGCCGGGCACGGCGTCGACGGCGACGGGGACGGGGACCGGGACATCTGGGACCCGCAGGACGCCATTCCGTCGGCCGCCTCGTACGACTGCGAGCTGGCCGGGTACGTGAAGGACGTGCCCGGGGACCCGGCGGACAACATGCTGGCCGCGTACAACGCGGGCGCGTACCGGGTGATCAAGCACGGCGGGGTGCCGCCCATCAGCGAGACCCAGAACTACGTGCGCATCATCCGGTCCCTGGAGAAGAGCTTCGCCCGGCCGTTGGGCCGCGTCGCGCCCTCGCAGCAGGCCGCGGCCGCCATCCACTACGCACAGGGGAAGCTGGGCACCCCGTACCTCTGGGGCGGTACGGGTACGGCCGCGGAGGGCGGGCGGTTCGACTGCTCCGGGCTCACCCAGGCCGCGTACGACAGCGTCGGCGTGCAGCTGCCGCGCGTCGCCAACGACCAGTACAACGCCGGCCCGCACCCCGGAAGGAGCGAGCTGCTGCCGGGCGACCTCGTCTTCTTCTCGGACGACCTGACGAACTCCCGGGCCATCCGGCACGTCGGCATCTACGTCGGAGGCGGCTACATGATCGACGCCCCGCGCACCGGGGCGGTGATCCGTTTCGACCGGATCGACACCCCGGACTACTTCGGCGCCACCCGGGTCACCAAGGAGGGCGCGGCCGCGCTGCCCACCCATCTGCCGCAGGCCTGAGGGGAACAGACGGGGCGTCGGGTCAACCGGCGGGGCGGCCGCGGGTGTGCGGGCGCCTTTCGGGCTTATCGGGCGTGGCTGGAACTCTCCGTCATGCACAGGCCCTGAGCTGCGGGGAACCGTCACTCTTCGATAACGTCGTCATGATCCACCGGAGAGAGCGGAACGTACGCCTCAGGCGGTTCGTTCCCTGATCCGACCGCTCTGACCACGGGGGTTGGAAACCAGACACGAGAGCAAGGGGCCGCAGCAGATGGCTGGACTCGCATCGGACGCCTTGAACCCCGATGTCGGCCTGCTCTACGACATCAACGGACTGGCCAAGTCCGCTCCGCCGTGGTTCGACCGCGTCATGGAGTTCGTCGGCGAGTACGGGATCGTGCTCGCGATGGTCCTCGTCGTCCTCTGGTGCTGGTGGAGCGTCCGCCGGCGCGGCACCCTCGGCGACTCCGTCTCGGCCGTCGCCGGGATCGTCTGGGCCCCGCTGGCCGCCGGGATCGCCCTCCTCGTCAACATCCCCATCCGCGGCTTCGTCGAGCGTCCCAGACCCTTCAGGGACCATCAGGGGCTCGAGGTCCTCGTCGACGGGAAGACCGACTTCTCGTTCGTGAGCGACCACGCCACCCTCGCCATGGCCCTCGGCGTCGGCCTCTTCGTCGCCCACCGCCGGTTCGGCCTCGCCGCCATCGCCCTCGCCCTCGCCGAGGGCTTCGCGCGCGTCTACATGGGCGTCCACTACCCCACCGACGTGATCGGCGGCTTCGCCCTCGGCACGGCCGTGGCGCTGCTCCTCGCCCCGGTCGCGCTCGCCCTGCTCACGCCCGTCGTCTCCGCCGTCGCCCGCTCCGGCCGCGGCGCCCGGCTCGTCCGCTCCCGCCGGGCCGACGCGGCCGGAGCGGGCGACG